>NZ_JBDJLE010000005.1:0-244764 GCF_039673205.1 Stenotrophomonas sp. TWI809
ACCCCCGCGCGTTTGCCCCGGCGGGGGGCGGGCATCGGGGGGCCGCTCGGCCCCGGGGCCGCCGCCCCGCCCCCGCCACTACACCGCGAGCAGTTCCCCGGCACCGGCATCCAGCAGGCCACGCGCCACGCGCTGGCCCAGCGTCTCCGGATCACTGGCCGGGCCCCGCGCTTCCGCGCGCACGATGCGGCCATCGGCGACCCCGCCGACCAGGCCCTGCAGGAACAGGTTCTCGCCTTCCCATTGCGCGAACCCGGCCACCGGCACGTGGCAACTTCCGTGCAGTGCACGGTTCATGGCGCGCTCGGCTTCCACGCAGGCACGTGTGTCGGCATCGTCCAGCGCTGCGAACAGGCCCATCACCGCCGCGTCCTCACCGTTGCATTCCACCGTCACCGCGCCCTGTGCCGGGGCCGGCAACCAGTCCGGTGCCGCCAGGCGCGCCACGATGCGGTGGCCCAGGCCGAGCCGCTCCAGCCCCGCCACGGCCAGCACGATCGCGTCGTAGCCGCCGTTGTCCAGCTTGGCCAGGCGCGTGTTGACGTTGCCGCGCAGGTCCTGCAGCTCCAGGTCCGGGCGCAGCGCGCGCAGCTGGGCCTGGCGGCGCAGCGACGAGGTGCCTACCCGCGCGCCGATCGGCAGCGCGTCCAGCGAGGCGTACAGATTGGAGATGAAACCATCGGCCGCGTCATGACGGGTCAGCATCGCCGGCAGCGCGAACGGCGCGTCCAGCTCCATCGGCACGTCCTTGAGCGAGTGCACGGCACAGTCCGCTTCGCCACGCAGCATGGCCAGTTCCAGTTCCTTCAGGAACAGGCCCTTGCCGCCGATCGCGGCGAGCGAACGATCCAGCACCTCGTCGCCGCGCGTGCTCATCGGGACCAGCACCACGTCCAGACCGGGATGCGCCTGGCGCAGGCGGTCGGCAACATATTCGCTCTGCCACAGGGCAAGCGGGCTCTTTCGGGTGGCGATGCGCAGGGTCTTCATGGCGCCATTATCGACGCACAGGGGCGTATCGACCAACGGTCGGGCGCACCCGCACTTAGAGGTACTTGAGATCCTGCTTGAGGCTGGCCACGCAACGGCGGCTGACTTCCAGCGGCCCGTGGCCATGCCGCAATACCGCCTGGACCTGGCCTGCGCCATTTCGTCGCAGCTCGACCAGTTCGTGCCGGGCAACCAGGCAATTGCGGTGGATGCGCACGAAGCGGTTGCCGAATTCCTCTTCCAGCGACTTCAGCGACTCTTCCAGCAGGTCTTCGCCGCGGGCGTGGTGCACCACGACGTATTTTTCTTCGGCCTGCAGGTAGTGGATGTCCTCGACCGGGATCAGCCGCAGGCTGCCGCGCAGGCGCGCGCACAGCAGGGTACGCGCCTGCTGGCTGGCGGCGGTCGCCGGGCCACTGCGGCCGGCGAGGAAGGTGCGCGCACGCTCCAGCGCGGCCGCCAGGCGCTCGGGGCGCACCGGTTTCATCAGGTAGTCGATGGCGGCCGCCTCGAACGCGGACAGCGCATGCGCGTCGTATGCGGTGCAGAACACCACCGCCGGGCGTGGCTCGAAGGTGGCCAGATGGCGCGCGGCTTCCAGCCCGTCCAGGCCGGGCATGGCGATGTCGAGCAGGACCAGGTCCGGTTGCAGCTCGGCGCAGGCGTGCAGCGCCTGTTCGCCGTTCTCGGCCTCGGCCACCACCTCGATGCCGGCCTGGTCAGCGAGCAGGGAGCGCAGGCGCTCGCGGGCCAGCGGTTCGTCGTCGGCGATCACCACCTTCAAGACAGTTTCCTCACTGGACCGGGACCGTGATTTCGCAAGCATAGTAGCCGTCGGCCCACGCCCCCGTCATCCGGGCGGCCGGGCCGAAGCGCCAGGCCAGGCGATGGGCAATGTTGCGTTGTGCATGCCCGGCCCCCTGCAGGAGCGGCAGCCCGCGCGTGGCCGGATCCGGCGCCGGGTTGCGCACGCGGATGCGCAGATTCGTGCCGTCACTGGACAGTGCAAGCACGATCGTGCCGCCCGCGGGCACCCGCGAGATGCCATGAAGTACGGCATTTTCGACCAGCGGCTGCAGTACCAGCCGCGGCATCGGCAACGACCAAGGCAGCGGCTCGTCGCGCAGCCAGATCACTTTCAGGCGTTCGCCCAGCCGTAGCGATTCGATCGAGAGATAGCGCTCGGCCAGTTCGCACTCGGCCTGCAGGGTGGAATCGCCATCGCCGGCACCGAGCGCGGCGCGGAAAAGATCGGACAGATCCAGCACCGCGCGCTCGGCCACCTCCGGATCACGCCGCAGCAGGCTGGCGATCAGGTTCATGCTGTTGAACAGGAAGTGCGGCCGGATCCGCGCCTGCAATGCATCGGCCTGGGCCCGTGCGTTGGCCAGCATCTGCGCGCTGCCGCGGTCGCTGACGTAGAAGTAGCGCAGCGCCAGGGCAGTGATCAGCGCGGTGATCGCCGCACTGCCCAACGTGAACCGCCAGAAGCCGACCGCCTGGGCAAAGCTGCTGCCGCCGAGCACGCCGTACAGCGCATGCACGATCGCCGCGCACGCACCGGCGATCAGCCCGGTCATCAGCACCACCAGCACCATGCCCGGCACTTCGGGCAGGCGCGAGAGCACCGCGCGCACGCTGCACAGGCTGACCGTCACTGCCAGCGCCAGCCACAACGCGAAGCCGCTGGCGGACAGGAAGTCCGGCAGCGTCCAGTGGCGACTGCCATCGGGGGCCAGCGCCACTACGACAACCACCAGCTCGGCCAACCCCAGCATTGCCGCCAGGCGCGGCAGGCGGCACAGCTCGGGCAACCAGGACTGCTGGCGCGGGTCGCTCATGGCGTCAGGCGGCGAAGCGCGCCTCGAGCCAGTCGCCCAGCGCCTGCAGCTCCTCGGCGCAGACCTGGTGGGCCATCGTGTAGGTGTGCCACTGCACCGGCAGGCCGAGCGCGCTCAGCGTCTGCGCGGTGTGCTCGGCGATCGCTACCGGGATCACCGGATCCTGGGTGCCATGGGCCATGAACACCGGCACGCTGATGGCATCGGCCACGCGCGCGGCAGCCGCCTTGGCCGGATCCGGCAGATAGGTCGACAGTGCGATCAGCCCGGCCAGCGGACGGGTGCGACGCAGCAGCGCGCTGAGGATCACCGCCCCGCCCTGCGAGAAGCCGGCCAGCAGGATCCGTTCGGCCGGAATGCCGCGGGCGACCTCGCGCTCGATCAGCAGTTCCAGTTCCACGATCGAGGCGTCCACCCCGGCGCTGTCCGCGCGCGAACGGAAATCCATGCTGACGATGTCATACCAGGCGCGCATCGGCACGCCGTTGTTGATCGTGATCGGCTGCACCGGCGCATGCGGGAACACGAAGCGGATCGCCGGCCAGTGCGGGCGCACCAGTTCGGGCACGATCGGGGCGAAGTCATGGCCATCGGCACCCAGGCCATGCAGCCACAGCACCGACCACTGCGGGTCGGCGCCGGTTTCGTTTTCCACGGTATCCAGCATCAGGCGGCTCCAGTACGTTCAAGCCGCATTATGACCGCGGCCCACCGCAATGGGGGCGATGCCTGGATGGCCGTGATCAGCCGGCGGGATGTGCCTCGGCCGCAGCACGGCGCAGCTCGGCCGCGCGCACCAGCACCTTCGGCGGGGCCGATTCTTCCGGGATTTCCATCAGGCCCAACCGGTGCATCCAGACGCCAGCGGTGCGCGAGGAGGTGAAGCCCACCACCGGAATCGCCAGCACCATGCCGATCACCACCGGTGCCATCCATGCGGCCAGCGAGGGCGAGACCGCATAGGCCAGCGCGCCCATGAACAGGCCGAACACACTCAGCCCGCCGTAGCCACGCGTCAGCGCCAACCAGGACACGCCGCCATCGTCGCGCTGCTGCGCGTCCCAGCCCGAGTCCTTGCCGGCCAGCACTTCGGCCACACCGCGCGACTGCACGTACATCACCACCGGCGCCATCAGCGCGGCGAGGATGGTTTCCAGCAGCATCGAGATGAACGCGCGGATCGTGCCACCGCAGCCACGGCGTTCAACCGGCTCCAGCAGCATCGCCAGATAGCCGAGCACCTTGGGCGAAAGCAGCACCACCATGGTGATGGCGAACATGCGGATCACCTGGGTCTCGTCCTGGTGGCGCCAGTACACGCCGGGCGAGAGATGCAGCACTTCATTGAGGTCGATGCCGCCCTGGAACAGCGGGATCGCAATGCCGATCAACATCAGCATCGCCCACATCGGCGCGGTGAAGTAGTGCCCGATGCCGACCAGCATGTGCATGCGGCTGACCCAATGCAGGCCCTTGGAACCGACCACCTTGGCGTGCTGCAGGTTGCCCTGGCACCAGCGGCGATCGCGCACCAGCAGGTCGGTCAGGGTGGGCGGGCCTTCCTCGTAGCTGCCCTTCAGGTACGGCACCATGTGGGTGGCCCAGCCACCGCGGCGCATCAGGGCGGCCTCGACGAAATCGTGGCTGAGCACATGCCCACCAAACGGCTCCTTGCCCGGCAGCGACGGCAGGCCGGCCTGCTCGGCGAAGGCCTGGGTGCGGATGATGGCGTTGTGGCCCCAGTAGTTGCTCTCCGCGCCATGCCACCAGGCCACGCCGCGGCCGATCACCGGGCCGTACACGCGGCCACCGAACTGCTGCATGCGGGCAAACAGCGTGCGCCCGCCGACCACCGCCGGCAGGGTCTGGATCAGCCCCACATCCGGGTTGTGCTCCATGCCGGCGACCAGGCGCACGATGGTGTCGCCCGTCATCAGGCTGTCGGCATCCAGGATCAGCATCTGCGGATAGGCGCCACCGAAACGGCGGACCCAGTCGGCGATGTTGCCGGCCTTGCGGCCACCGTTGTCGCCGCGGCGACGATAGAAGATGCGGTCATGGCCGCCCACCGCGTCGCACAGGGCGTGGAAGGCCGCTTCCTCGGCCTGGCCGATGTCATCGCGCCGGGTATCGCTGAGCACGTAGAAATCGAAATTCGCCAGCTGGCCGGTCTCGGCCACCGACTCGTAGATCGCCTGCAACCCGGCCAGCAACCGGCGCGGATCTTCGTTGTAGGTCGGCATCAGCAGCGCGGTGCGCGTATGCACGGTCGGCAGCGGCGCATCCGGGTCGATGCCGAGCTTGTAGCCCCGATCGAATACCGCGGTCAGGAAGCCGGCCACGGCCCCGGCGAAGGACAACGCGATCCAGGCGAACAGGCCCACGAACAGCACCAGCAGGCAGGCTTCCAGCACACTGATGCCATCAACGGCGAGCACCTTCCACATCATCCGGCTGGCGGCGATGGTCATGGCCGCGGTACCGCCCAGGATGTAGAAACGGCGCAGCCCGATCATCCGCGGCGAGGTGCGCTGGCGCGGAACCTGCAGCTGCCCTTCGCGCAGGGACTGCTCGGGCATCGGCAACGGCGACTCGGCCGGCAACGTCGCCCGGCCGGCGTCCAGCAGGGCGTTCAGGGTCTGGGTACTCATGCGCGGTGTCCCTGTGCAGGGCGTGCCAGGCCGGGGGTGCCAAGTGTGGAAAGGGGCATCCTGAGCCCGGCGTACACGATGGCACGCATTCGTCCTGTCGGCGCAGGCCGGAGACCGGCACGCAGCGTATGTCTGTGACTACCGGAACCCACGAACTCTCCAAACCGCTTGAGACGAAAAATGCGGCTCAGTCTATGGCGCGAAATGTAAGGTGCGCGCGAAGGGCGGACCGGGGATTTCTCCGCATTCAGCTTTTGGATCGAGACAAGTGGAGGCCCTCTCGCGGCCAAGGGCGCGCAGGCCCTGTGCCATGGGCTTCTGCCCATTCATCTTGCGGGCGGCGGCGATCAGCCCCCTGCCGCAACGCGACCGGTCCCCATGGCCTCGGCAGGAGGAAGCGCCGCCAGTGGTGCGCAGTTTTTCGCCCTGGAGGGGGCGGGCCGGCAGCGTTGACGGGGTGCGGCAGCGGCTCAGGCGACGGTAGCGGCGATGGCCAGGTCGGTGTCTACCGGCAGGCGCGACAGCGCGCGGGCGCTCACCTGCGAAAACTGCAGCTGGGCAAGCAGGTGTTGTGCCTGGGTGGCAACCGGGCACGGGGTGATCTGCGGCCCTGCTTGCGGGCGATCGGGGGTCATCACATCAATGGACATGGTCTGGCATCTCGTTGACTTCTCATTACCCGCGGGGCTTCCGGCCGCGCGGATTGCGCACCCTATCGGAAAACCGGGACGAATGTGTGACGGTGCGCGCAGTCCCTGATAGGGGGCGTGCAAAGCGTCGAAAAATTGGCGCTAATCAAGAGCTTGCGGCTATCATGTAATCGTTTTCAACATACGATTCGGATATGGATTCCAACACTGCTTCCCCCTACAGCCCCAAGTGGCAGTTCCGCTTCAACTTCTTCGAACAGCACGGCGCCCCCAATTCGCCGACCTTCAAGGCCGCGTACAAGACGCTGCCGTTCGGCCAGAAGATCAAGGTCAACTTCAACTTGTTCGCCCTGTTCTTCAGCTGGATCTACCTGCTGATCCTGGGCATGTGGCGCAAGGCGCTGACGATCCTGGGCATCACCCTGGTGCTGATGGTCGTCGTGGCCTTCCTGCCGGACGTGGTCGGCCGTGCGATCGGTGTGGCCTGGTCGGTGCTGATCGCGCTGACCACCAACTATTCGTACTACCTTGAAAAGGTAAAGGGCGATACCAGCTGGAACCCCTTCGCCGGCATGCGCTGGTAAGCAGCGCGCAGGCGTGGATGAAGAGCCCGGTCATTGACCGGGCTTTTTTGTGGAGCGTCGGCCGCGGTGTTGAGACACCCATCGATCTGCTGAACGAACCGGAGGCGCGCGGCCATCGGGAGGGCTGAGTCGATCCCGTTGGGCTCACGCCAGGTGTAGATCACCCTGGTACAGACCCCACGCCGCCCAGCCGGCAACGACGATCACGCCCGCCACGATCACCTGCTCCGCCCGGGTGAATATCCGCTGCCCATGCTGGTGCTTGGCGGCCGCGAACATGGCGATGCCCGGTGCGTACAGCAACACCGACAGCAGCACCTGTGACAGACCACCGGCATAGACCAGCCACAGCGCGTATACCGTGGCCAGACCGGCCACCAGCAGATCGCGGACCCGCAGCCCGGGTTGCCCGCCATAGGTTTCCCCGCGTAGCGCCAGCAATGCACCGTAACCGGCCGAGAACAGATAGGGCACCAGGCTCATCGATGCGCCCAGCAGCACCAGGCTGGTATAGGTGCCGGCACTGAACAGGGTGATGATCAGAAACAACTGGATCAGCCCGTTGGTGAGCCACAGCGCGTTGGCGGGAACCTGTCGTGCGTTCTCGCGCCCGAGGAAGGCCGGCATCGTGCCATCCCCCGCCGCCGCATACAGCACTTCGGCGCACAGCAGCACCCATGCCAGCAATGCCCCCAGCACCGAGACGATCATGCCGATGATGATCAACGTGGCGCCCCAGGGCCCGACGATGGCCTCCAGCACGAAGGCCATCGAGGGATTGCGCGCCTGTGCCAGCGCTTCCTGGCGCAGCACGCCCATCGACAGCAGGTTGACCAGCATCAGCAGCGCGAGCACGCACACAAACCCGATGATCGTCGCGCGCCCGACATCCGAACGCCTGGCCGCGCGCCGCGAGTAGATGCTGGCACCCTCGATGCCGATGAACACCCAGACCGTGATCAGCATCATGCCCCGCAGCTGCTCACCCAGGCTGCCCAGTTCGGCCGTGCCCCAGAACTCGCCGGTGAAAATATCGGCCTTGAAGCCCACGGCGGCGATGATCAGAAACACCACGATCGGCACGATCTTGGCGACGGTGACGACCGCATTCACCAAGGCGGCCTGGCGGATGCCACGCAGGATCATTGCGTGCATCGCCCACAGCAGCACGGAGGCGCATGCCACCGCCTGCCAGGTATTGCCCTCGCCGAAGGCCGGCACGAAATAGCCCAGGCCGCTGAAGATCAGCACGAAGTAGCTGACGTTGCCGAGCAGCGAGCAGACCCAGTAGCCCCACGCCGCGGAAAAGCCGATGTAATCGCCGAACCCGGCGCGCGCGTACGCGTAGATACCGGTATCCAGCTCGGGCTTGCGGTTGGCCAGATTCTGGAACACGAAGGCCAGCATCAACATGCCCAGGCCACTGATCATCCAGCCGATCAAGGCAACACCCGGGCCGGCGCTGCGCGCGATGTTCTGTGGCAGTGAGAAGATGCCGGCGCCGATCATCGATCCGACCACCAGGGCAGTCAACGCGGTCAGGCCGAGCCGGTCGGAACGAGAGGTCATGTGCTCACCATCGGCAAACAGAATAGCGCCGATTACCAATGTCCGGCGGTGAGCACCGGGTGAACCGGCCCTGCCGGCGCGCCGTTGGCACCGGCGCGCCGGTCCGGATCAGAAGGTCTGCCAGTCCTCGCCGACCACTGCTGCTGCGGGCACGCGCGCAGCGGTCCGCGCGGGCGTGGCACGACGCGCCGGTGTGCCCGCCGCCGCACTGGCCTGCAGGCGGAAGATCGCCACCGCCGTGCCCAGCTGCTGCGCCTGCTCTTCCATCGCACGCGCGGCCGCCGTCGCTTCCTCCACCAGCGCGGCATTCTGCTGGGTGGTCTCGTCCATCTGGGTGATGGTCTGGTTGACCTGTTCGATACCGGCGGACTGCTCCTTCGAAGCTGCCGAGATCTCGGCCATGATGTCGTTGACCCGGCGCACGCCGGTGACGATCTCTTCCATCGTGCGGCCGGCGGTCTGCACCAGGGCCGAGCCCGCGCTGACCTGAGTGACCGAGTCGTCGATCAAGGTCTTGATTTCCTTGGCCGCCCCGGCGGAGCGCTGCGCCAGTGCGCGGACTTCCGTGGCCACCACCGCGAAACCGCGGCCCTGTTCGCCGGCACGCGCGGCTTCCACCGCAGCGTTCAGCGCCAGGATGTTGGTCTGGAACGCGATGCCGTCGATCACCGAGATGATCTCGGCGATGCGCTTGGACGAGGCCTCGATGCCCGCCATGGTGGTCACCACCTGGCCGACCACCACACCGCCCTGCGAAGCCACCTCGGCAGCGCCGGCGGCGAGCTGGTTGGCCTGCACCGCGTGGTCGGCATTCTGGCGAACCGTGGAGGTGAGTTCTTCCATCGATGCGGCGGTCTCTTCCAGGCTGGCAGCCTGCTGCTCGGTGCGGCGCGACAGGTCGCTGTTGCCCGCGGCGATCTCGCCGGCGGCGAGGTTGATACTGCCGGTGGCCTGCTGGATCCGGCCGACGATGTCGGTCAACTGCGCCACCGTGGTATCGGCATCGTCACGCATCCGGGCGAACACGCCATGGAACTCACCACGCATGCGTGCGGTGAGATCACCCGCGGCGATGGCGCGCAGCAGCGCGGAAATCTGCTGCAGGTTGTCATCGCTGACCTGCATCATGGTGTTGAGGTTTTCCACCATCGCGCGGAAGTCGTGGTCGAAGCGCACCACATCGCCACGCTGGCTGAAATCACCCACCGCCGCCGCCCCGGCCAGATCCCCGATCTGGGTATTGATGGCACGCAGGTTGGCCTTGGTGGTATCCATTGCAGCCGTGAAAGCGGCCTGCTCGCCGGGCAGGCGGTCCATGTCCTGGCTCAGGTCACCGACCGCGTAGCGCTGCATCACCTCGACCAGACGGCGGGTGACTGCGATGTTGGCGCCCACCAGCTGGTTGGTGTCTTCCACCATCTTGCCGTACTCGCCGGGGAAGGTCTGCGCGTCCATGCGGTAACTCAGCTCGCCCGCCTCATGTCGCTGGGCCATCTCACCCTGCGCGGCCATCACTGCGCGCAGCTGGCTGCGCATGCGCTGCATCGATTCGAGCAGGCGGCCGACTTCGTCATTGCGCGCGGGCGGCAGCGGTGTATCCAGACGCCCCTCGGCCACGTCTGCGGACAGGCGGACGGCATCGGCCAACGGACGGATCGCCTGACGGCGCAGCAGCACGTACACGCTGCCGCTGAGCACCAGTGCCGCGCCCAGGCCAACGGCCAGGATGATCCACAGCAGCGCACGTGCCTGCGCGGTGATCAGCGCATGCGGCACGATCACACCCAGCGCGAAATGCTCTTCGCTGCCGCCGATGCGCAGCGGCACGTAGGTCTTCACGTTGCCTGCCGCATCCGGCTCGAAGGCATCAAAGGTCTTGTCTGCCTTGACCGCCGCCAGTACCTGCGTGGTCAGCGCATCCTGGCGACGCTTGCCGATCTCGTTGGCGTCCTTCGCGGCCAGGACGATGCCGCCGGGCGAGATCAGTTCCACATGGCCTTCGCCCATCGGGCGCAGCGCGGCGAGGTGCTTCTGCAATGCGGCCAGGGCGAAGTCCACCGTCACGACCCCGAGGAAGCTGCCGTCATCGATCACCGGGGTGGACAGCGTGGTCATCAGCACCTTCTGACCGCCGATCTCGTAGGTGTAGGGCTCGGCGACGGTCTGCCGCTTGAGCGCCTTCGGCTTGAGATACCAGTCGCCATCGCCGGGCACGTCATAGCCGGTCAGCGCATCCTGCATCGGCGCGCCGTCGTGCCAGGCCCAGTAGCTCATGAACCGGCCGGTATCATCGTGTGCCTCGGCGCCGACGAACTCGGCATCCTTGCCATCGAAGGCGTCGGGTTCCCACAACGTGCCGAAGCCCACCCATTCCGGGTGCACCTGCACCTGCTGGTGGATCACCGCAGACACCGTCGCCCGCGACAGCGTTCCCGCAGCGCGCTGCACCAGCAGGTTCTGCGCCAGCGCCTGGCTGGTGGCGAAAGCACTGGAGAGATCACCACTCACCCGCAGCGCTTCGGCCTGGGCCTCGCTCTGCATGGTGTGGCGGGAGGCATCCACCAGCGACGCGCTGGCTTCGCGATAGCTGATGGCAGCGGTGACACCGAAGCAGAGCATGGCGATCAACGCCGTACCCAGCATCAGTCGGTTGGCGATGCTGCCAGGGCGCTTGGAAGCAGTGGGGCGGGACACGGGCATGGGGGCGGTTCCGGAAAAAGGGCATACCGGCGGGCGCACGCATGCGCCGCCACGGAAACACGCAGTCCGTTGCGGGCCGGCACGCGCGCGGTGCAATCACGGCGCGGCCAGCGGGGATCGATGCCACTGCCCTGCCCTGTGCAGATATCGCCTGCCGGCACCGCGACGGCACCGGCCCAGAGAAGGGACTCAGCTGGATAACGGCGTCATGCCAGCGATATTGAGTGCCAAATCCTGACCGTGTTCAGTGAACGCCCGTGCTGCGGTCGCCGTGTCCCAGGCGCTCCACCAGTGTCTGGCTGGCCGCATTGAGTCCAATCACCTCCACCTGCGCCCCGCGTGCGCGCAGTTTGCCGGTCACCCGTTCCAGCGCGCCCACTGCGCTGAGGTCCCAGAAGTGCGCGCCGCTCAGATCGATGGTCACGCGCTCAGGCACATGCAGCAGGTCGAAGGCCGCCGCGAACTGCCCGGCCGAGGCGAAGAACACCTGCCCGCTGACCGTGTAGACCCGGGTGCCGTCGGCCGTCTCGGCCTCGGCGATGTCCAGCATCCGGCCCACCTTGCGGGCGAAGAACAGCGCCGACAGCAGCACCCCGGTCAGCACCCCCTTGGCCAGATCGTGCGTGGCCACGGTGACGACCACCGTGCCCAGCATCACCACCGAGGAGCTTTTCGGATGCAGCCGGAACTCGGCGAACGAGCGCCAGTGGAAGGTGCCGATGCTGACCATGATCATCACCGCGACCAGCGCGGCCATCGGAATCTGCCGGACCCACTCCGCGCCGTAGACCACCAGCAGCAGCAACAGCACGCCCGCCACCAGGCAGGACAACCGGCCACGGCCGCCGGAGGACACATTGATCACCGACTGCCCGATCATCGCGCAGCCGCCCATGCCGCCGAACAGCCCGGCGGTGATGTTGGCCAGGCCCTGTCCAGCGCACTCACGGTTGCGCTGGCTGGGGGTGTCGGTCATGTCTTCCACGATCTGCGCGGTCATCATCGACTCCAGCAGCCCCACCACCGCCAGCGTGGCCGAGACCGGCAGCAGGATGCGCAGGGTCTCCCAGGTGAGCGGCACATCGGGGAGCAGGAAGGTCGGCAGGCTGTCCGGCAGCGCGCCCATGTCGCCGACGGTGCGGATGTCCAGGCCCAGCCAGATCGACAGCCCGGTGAGCACCACGATCGCCACCAGCGGCGAAGGCACCGCCCGGGTCAGCAGCGGCAGCAGGTAGATGATCGCCAGACCGGCCGCGCACACGGCGTACACCGTCCATGGCATCCCGATCAGCTCGGGCAACTGCGCAAGGAAGATCAGGATGGCCAACGCGTTGACGAAGCCGGTGATCACCGAGCGCGAGACGAAGCGCATCAGGGCACCCAGCTTGAGCGCGCCGGCGACGATCTGCAGCAGCCCGGCCAGGATCGTCGCGGCCAGCATATACTGCAGGCCGTGGTCGCGGACCAGATCGACCATCACCAGCGCCATCGCGCCGGTGGCCGCGGAGATCATGCCCGGCCGGCCGCCGGCGATGGCGGTGACCACCGCGATGCAGAACGAAGCGTACAGACCGACCTTGGGGTCGACCCCGGCAATGATGGAAAACGCGATCGCTTCGGGAATCAGCGCGAGGGCGACCACGGCGCCGGACAGCAGATCACCGCGGATGTTGCCGAGCCATTGCTGGCGCAGCGGATAGGACACAAACATGGACAGACTCCACGCACCGGCGATGCGCACGGCGCGTTGTGTGATGAAGACAAAGCACTCCCTGAGCCAGCGCAAGGGCCGGCGCGTCGTCAACGCGGTATCAGGGTGGCGTCATCACAAGGGTCCTGCCGGGGCAGCGAAAGCGGCGCGCAGGATAGCGCAGTCCTCCGATGGCCTCAAACATGGCCAGCCAGTTCACCTCGCGCGTTGCCTGCCCAGCGCGACGGTGCCTGCCCGGTCACCCGCCGGAACGCCGCGGCGAATTTGCCGGGGTTGGCATAGCCCATCGCCAGGGCGACCTCGGTGACGCTGCGGCCGGCCAGCAGCATCGGCTTGGCCGCTTCCATCCGGCGCCAGGTGAGGTACGCGTAGGGCGTCATGCCGGTCGCCAGCCGGAAGCCACGACTGAAGCCACTGGCTTCCTGCCCGACTTCCTGCGCCATGCGGGCAACGCCCATGTCATCGCCGAGATGGGCATCGATCAGTTCCTGCACGCGCTTGACGTGCGCTGGCGACAACGCGCGTCGCGTCGGGGGCGACGCAACCGGAAGTCCCGCCAACCGCTTCAGCACCAGATCGACACCGTGCTCGAAGAACGCGGCTGAGCCTGCATGCGCTTCAGCGCAGTGCCATAGCGCCCCCATCACCGAGGCGATCACCGGGTCCCCATGCAGCGCCGATGCTGCGCGATGCAGCTGCTCCAAGCGCACGTCGTGCCCCTGCAGATGCCGCGCGTCGATGGCCAGGCCCAGCAGCGCCAGCGCTGGGCTGCGGAATTCGCCCGGGCAGTCCGGCAACACCAGATTGAACGCGCCTGGGCGCCAAGGCTGCGCGATGCGTCCGAGCGCCGTGCGCTGATACAGGGTGCCGCCGCCCGCCGTGAGCAGCCCGATGCGCAACGCACCGCCCTCACCCATCGTGCCCTGCGCCGCGGCGAACGTGTGGCGAAGCATCAGCACCGAGCCGTCGGCGCTGCCGACGCAGGCGTCCAGCGGACGGCCGGCTTCGGCCGCCACACGGGCGGCCACCGCTGTCGCTGGCGTGGCAGTGGCGCAGGTCATCAGGTGTCCAGTTCTGGATCCGCCCTGCCGGGAATGGAGCGGCAGCACCTCATTGTTACACAATAACATTCACGACTCCTCCCCATCACCGTGGTGCGCGCCACCACCCCCAGAGGCTCCTCGTGAAACACGCTGTACTTGCCGGCGCCGTGCTCGCCGCGCTTCAGTTGCTGCCCAGTGCGCCCGCCCAGGCCCAGTCCACCCCGGCCGCCAAGGCCACCGAACTGGACGGCATCGTAGTAACCGGCAGCAAACGCGCTACCCCGTACCTCAAGAGCGACATGTCGGTCACCGTGCTCAACCGCGAAGCCCTCAAAGAAGCGCACGTCACCGAGTTCCGCGACCTGGACAAGCTGGCCCCCAACGTGAAGTTCAACGTGATGGGTCAGCTCAGCGACATGTTCATCTCCATCCGCGGCATCGAGTCCAACCCGTTTCTGGTCAACCGGGCCTCGGTCTATATCGATGGCATTCCGTTCCGCGAGTTGAGCAACGCGGTGTTGAACCATGTGGAGTCGGTGGAGATCCTGCGCGGGCCACAGGGCACGCTGTACGGTGCCAACAGCGAATCCGGCCTGGTGCTGGTGCGCACGCGCGCACCGTCGGCCACCACCGAGGGCGAGGTCAATGTCGGCGTCACCTCGTTCGGCAACGGCCACGGCAGCAGCGTGGATGGTTTCCTCGGCGGCGCGCTGGGCAAGAGCGACCGGTTGTTCGGCTCGGTGGCGTTCATGGCCTCGGACGAAGACAGCCACCTCAAGAACCTCACGCCGTTCAATGGCGTAAAAGGCAAGGTCAAGGAGACCTATCTGCAGGGCAAACTGCGCTGGGAACCGACCGATACGCTGGCCATCAATGCGATCGCCTATCACCTGGGCACGCGTGCACCCGGGATGTTCGAGTACGAATATCTGCCGCTGGATGTCGGTCTGTATAACCGCACCTATGGCGATCTCTACAACGGCCGCCGTGGTACCGGTGACTTCACCTACATCAACGATGCGCCCAAGCGCACCACCAAGAATGAAACCGTCGCCGGCACCAGCGCGCAATGGCAATTGTCCGGCGGCACTCTGGATGCGGCCCTGTCCTACCGCCAAGAGGAGGACACCTCCGCCGGCTACGACTTCGACATGACCGCCACACCCGCGCTGGCCGGCCGCATCTACGACAAACAGCACAGCTGGAACGGCGAGCTGCGCTTCAGCTCCCCCAGCGATCAGGCCCTGACCTACATCGCCGGCATCTCCACCTACCGGCACCACAAGGACTCCATCCTGGGCACGCTGGTCGGCCCGCCGTTGCGCGGCCTGGGCAGCTATGACCTCGCTCCGCTGCAGGGCTCGGATGGCCAGGACTACAGCGTGTTCGGCACGGCCAGCTACACCCCACCCTCGCTGCCGAAACTGACCGCCAGCGTTGGCCTGCGCCATGAGCAGGCCAAGCGCTCCACCCGCCAGCGCGAAGGCACGCTCGATCTGGGCCCGGGCGGCCTGGTGTTCTATCGCGATGCCGAGCTCGCACACACCTTCACTGCCACGCTGCCACGCGTGTCACTGCGCTACGACGCCAGCGACACGCTCTCGTTCTACGCCGCATCCGCCAAGGGCTACATTCCGGGCGGCTTCAATCTGGCGGCCGCGCAGAGCGACGTCGTCAACGACAAAGTGCTGCGCTACGAATCGGAAATGATGTGGAGCCACGAGCTCGGCTTCAAGATGAACGTGCTCGGCGGGCGCGGGCATATCGGTGGCGCGGTGTTCCACATCACCTCGGACAACTGGCAGGAAATCCAGCTGGCCACCGATGCCAACGGCCGGCCGATCTCCTCCGACTACGTAGGCTCGGATGCGTCCATCCGCTCGCGTGGTGTGGAGCTGGAAGGCGCGCTGGAGGTGCTGCCAGGCCTGACGCTGACCGCCAACGTGGGCTACGTGGACGCCGAGTACCGCAAGCTGTTCGTCGGCGCCAATGAAAGCCTGGCCGGCAACGACGTCAAACTCACTCCGAAGTACACGGCGTATCTTGCCGCACGCTACCAGCACCGCTCCGGGCTGTTCGCGCGCGTGGAGTCATCGTTCAATGGCCGCATGGCGCTGGACGAACGCAATCGCGCCTACCAGCCGGCTGTGGCCATCCTCGGCGTGCAGCTCGGCTATGAAACCGGGCCGTGGAGCACGCGCGTGTACGTCGACAATCTGACCAACAAGCGGCGCATCAACGGGTTGATCTTCGACAACCTGGCGTTCGGCCGTGACGGCAACTACTACGGTCCCATCGACCGCCCGCGCATCGTCGGTGCGGAAGTCGGCTATCGGTTCTGAGGCAGCGTGGAGGGTGCTGCGGTGCCCTCCTACTCCTTGAGAACGTCCTGTGCCTCCACGATATCCACCCCCGAGACCTGCCCCAGCCAACCATCAAACCAGGGCTTGTGCGAAGCGCCGACGATGGACAGGACGCGGGAACCGGGGTGGTCACGCACAACCTCGAGAATGTTGGCGACCATGCGCAGATTGCGGATTTCCCAGCCCTGCACCCAGATCTGGGGGTAGTGCTGCGGTGACACGGCGGCCAGTGTCGGGCGCACGTTGGACTCGGCGAGCACCTGCAGCGCCGCGGGATCGTTGACGCTGCGATACAGCGAGAGCAGATCGTTGGACGCGATGAAGGCCGCTTCGCGTTCCGTCATGGCATCGAACGTGGGGCCATACCCACTCCACGCCTGCTGGAGCGCCGCGCTGAACGCCTTGCGGTCGGCGATCTGGTGATTGTCACCGGTATGGTCGTCGACGGCGTACACGCGCTGCAGACCGAGCCGCGCGGCCAGGACCGCAGCGATCTGGTAGCTCTCGTTCTTGCGCGTTTGAATCTGCTTGAGCAGCTCGACGAGGCTGCCGTCCAGGCCGTCGCCCGCGCGTCGCTCGGCCACGGGCAGCTGCAGCCACTGCACGTAGGCAGACGCCCGTTCGCCAGCGGCAAGGAACAGGGCGGCCAGTTGGCGACGCTGCGCGGCGGTGGGGGCAGCCGGCCAGGCCGCCAACGTCCTGTTGACCTGTACGATCGCCGCCGGCACCTCCAATCCCGTGGCCGTCTTCGCGGTGTCCGTGCTGGCGCAGTAGTCATCGCCGTAGACCGCCGCATGGCGCTTGGCCAGATCGCACTGCTCGCCGCTGATGGCTTCGATGGTGATGTAGCCGGGCTTGAAGGCCGCCAGCCTGTCCAGCAGCGGATCCAGCGCCTTGGGATCGAAGGCCTCGTGCTCGCTGAGGTGCACGCTGCCCAGCACGAGGACCTCGGTGCGTGGGCCGACCATGTCCTTGTCCAGCGCCGCAAGGTCCACAGCCGCGTACGTAACCGCGGGGAGCAGCGTTACCAGGCAGCCGCACAGCATTGAGTAGCGTCGCTTCATCATCCATGGCCTGAGAGGTGGTTGACGGATGTTTTAGCAAGGCGCCGGCACCGCGACACCTGCCGAATGACACGGGGACCAAAGGCGCCGTGCGGGAGTTCGTTCCGGCTTATGGGCGCCAGCACCCAGTTCCCGATGCCGCCTACTGACAAGATAGTAGGATTGAAGCAACCAACGGAAGGTCTTACGCATGGGCAGTTTCAGTATCTACCATTGGATCATCATCGTCGGCTTGATGCTCATCCCGGTCGCTATCGCAGCGGTGATCGCCATCGTCGTCCTCAGCCTGCGAAAGAAGCCACCCAACCGCTGACGAGCGCCCCCTGCCGGGTCAGAATGGCCGGCTCCCCGCGTGTTGCGGGTGTCTCAAGGGATCCGGCATGGCGACAAGGAACACCAAGGTCGAGTGGCTCAAGGGGATGATGCTGCTCATCTTCTTTGCCATGCTGTTCGGTATCCCCAACAGCTCACCCTGGTTTGGGCTGGTGTTCGTGTACCTGCTGGCCGCCGGGCTGTTCATCGTGGGCAGCATGCTGTGGATTGCCTTGCGCAGCCGTCGCGCAGCGCTGGCCTTGAGCCGCACGCCCCCCAAGCGCGCCCTTCACACCCGCGAGGTGAAGGCGCTGGAGTGGTTCGGCCAACCCGAGCGGATCGTCTGGCGCATGCCGCGCGGCAACGTGATCGACCTGATCAAGGCGGCACGGGCCGCAGGCAGCCGTCCGGTGGTGCGCACACTGTGCGGGCCGTATCGGGAGATGGTCCGCGCCCGACATCACGAGCGGCATGCGTTCATCGGCGAGATGGAGGTACTCATGCTGCCGGGGGCGGATCGCTCCCTGCGCGAGAACAACGAGGCCGACGTGTTGCTGTGCGGAACGTTCGCGGTGGTGCTTGCGTTGAATGGTTCGTGGCGGATCGACCAGGCGCCATCGCTGTTGCGATGACGCGCGTGCGCATCGCGTTGTCGTTCAATCAGTAGCGCGGCTTGATCGGCTCACTGGAATCCAGGTACCCGGCAGCGAGAGCCTTCTCGCAGGCGATATAGCCTGCGTTGACCACGCGCCCCTGCGCGTTGAAGGCCACATAGTAGGGCGAGCTGTTGCCGCGGTTGCGCAGGAGATAGTTGTAACAGACGCCGTTGATGCCGGGGAGCACCATTGCGTCCAGCGGCCGTCCCGCGGCGCTCAGGACCGACTCGCGGCTCGCCCCCTGCTGCAGCGAACTCATCACGACCGGATTGCCGCGGTCATATTGAAGAACGCTGGGCATGCATGCGGACAGACTCGCGCAGACACCACACGCCAGCAGGATCGCCTGGGTCATGGGGGCGGCGCTCACTGCCGGCGCGCACGTGCTGCCGCCGCGTTGGCATCGCGGAGGCGCTGGTTGCGCGCCTGCTTGTCATAGTCATCCTTTGCCTGCATCACGCCACCGGCCGCCTGGATCCAGCTGCTGGTTGTGCAACCGGACACAAGCAATGTCACGGCAAGGGCTGCGGGGATAATGAGAAACTTCATGAATCAACCTCTCTGAAAGCCATCGACACAAGGCCGATGGAAAACTGCGCTTCACTATCGCCACGCGCACAGGAAGCGATGCGAAAAACCACATCGCGAAATCGGCAAAGCCATTACTGGCGCCGCAAACCGGGGCGGAACGATAGTTGACACACACTTAACAATAACGAAATGTCCTGTGCTTCTATTTTTGTATATTCCTATTCCATGCGATTTCATATGCAGTGCGGGACGTCGCGGCAGAAGTTTCCGGTGAAACCTTCAATGCCGCACTGCCCACGGGCTCATGGCTGTTGGCATCCGATCCTGGCCGCAGCATGCTGAGAGCAGCAGATGCCTTATGAATCTACGCTCAGCCGACGCTGGGTTTTCAGGGGACCGGATACACGATGAAACGCAAGGTAGTTGTAGTGGCGTCTGTCATGGTTGTCGCGTTGTCAGGAACCGCTGGACTATCGCTTATCCGGCAAAATTCCACGCCCTTGCCAAACACTGCTGACGAAGTATCTAAAGCCTCTGACCCGGCTGCGCGATCAGATCAGGAAGCATCCGGAACGCCGGGCCTGATGGACCAGGCGACCAGGCCTTCGGCGAAGGCAGGCGACGAGCATCCTGCCGATGCCAGTGCCACGACGACATACGAACTGGTTGAAACAAATCTGCGTTGTCAGATTGATCGCGAGGCCTCCGCCACCACGGGCCACGTCAGGAGTACGACCGACGAGCTCTGCAAGGATCTTTGGCTTGAGCCGCTGAGTCGTGAAGAGGTGTTCACCGCGATCACCCATGCCGCCGAGCATGGAAACATCCGCGCCCAGCTCGATTACGCGCTATACGCTTCGAGGATTTTTGAAGACGAACATAACTCGCTGGATCCGGATCTGATCCGTGACTACAAGCAGAACACCGTCAGATTCCTCGAGTCCGCGGGAGCGGCCGGCGAATCAAACGCATATGTGCGTTTGAGCGACATCTACAAGAACGGCACATTGGCCTCGAAAGACCCGGTCATGGCCTATGCATACGCGGAAGCATACTTCCGCACAGGTTCAAGTCGCTATGGCGCCTCGTTCTTGAACAATGCCGCAGCTGGTCTGGACGGCACCCAATTGCGCCGCGGCAAGCAACTCGCAAATCACCTTCTCGACAAAAGAAGTGCGTCGCCGTGACTATGGAAGAAGCTGCCGCACCTGCGAATCGGCAGTACGGTTGATGCCAGGTGCCTGATTCGATGGTGGGCCCAGAAGGATTCGAACCTTCAACCAAAGGATTATGAGGCCTCTACAGAGCTTCCACGACCTTCCAAGAGTGGCACCGTTTTAAGCTAAGTGGTTGATTTTCTCAGGCTATGCGACCACCTGCGCCCATCATCGTCCACCTCTTTCCACGGACAAACGGTCACCGAGCGGTCACCAATGGGCGCAATGAAGGGAATGCTAACAGCGAAGGGGCTCGCCGCTCTGCCGGCGGGCGAATGGGCCTCCGATCCGGCCCCGCGTGGAGCGGGCTGCCTGGATGTTCGCAAGCTGGCAGGTGGGCAGCTGCGGTTCTACTACCGATACACCAAGGCCAACGGCCAGCGAGACCGCCTGCTGATCGGCACCGGCCTGGCACTGACCGCGGCACGCGAATCAGCGGCGGCGTTGTCCCGCCGATATCAAGCCGGCGAACGGGATCTGCGCGACGCGATCGCGGCCGAGGCAGCTGCAGCGGAACGAGCGAAGGCTAACGCGTTGGCCGAATCGACGCGCCGCTCCGGAGCAACCTTGGGCGCACTGATGATGGCTTACGCCCAGAGCCTGGAGGATGGCGGCAAGGTCTCCGCCGCAGCAACTCGCGCTGCCATTAGGCGCCACATCGAAGAACCGTGGCCGACCCTGTGGGCGCGCCCAGCTTCCGAGCTCGAGTTGGATGATCTGCTCCCAATCCTGTCCCGCATGGTGCGCGGTAAGAAGCTGCGCGAGGGCGGCAAGATCCGTTCGTACCTGCGCGCAGCCTATGCGGCGGCGATCGCGGCAAAGCAGGATGCCGCCGCCCCTGACGCACTGCGCGCGCTCAACGTGTCCAGGAATCCTGCGCGCGACCTTGCGACCCTGGACAGCGGGCAGCCGCGCGACCGGGTGCTTTCGGTGGCGGAGCTTCGCGCGTACTGGCGCAGGATCGAGGCCATACCCGGACGGCAGGGCGCGCTGCTGCGCTTCCACCTGCTGACCGGTGGCCAGCGCATCGCACAGCTGATCCGGTTGCAGTGGTCAGATCACGCTCACGACGCCGACACCGGCACCGGCTCCGTACGCCTGCTCGACATTAAAGGTCGGCGCCGGCTTCCCCGAGTGCACCTGGTGCCCTTGCTCCCAAGGATGGCAATCGATCTCGCAACCTTGCGCGGCGATGGCGACGGGCCAAACCTCTTCTCGCTCACCGCGGGGAAGACGCCCGCCACCTATGACGAGTTGCGAGGAATCATGGATCCGGTCGTGGCAAACATGGTGACCGCAGGTGAGCTGGCATCGCCGTGCACGCCGGGCGACCTGCGCCGCACGGTAGAGACACGGCTCGCCGCGCTGGGAATGTCCGAAGAAGTCCGCGGCCACCTCCAATCCCACGGCCTGAGCGGCGTCCAGAAGAGGCATTACAACTTCTTCGAGTACGCCGCAGAGAAGCGCGCTGCTGTGGAGGCGTTGTTCGAACTGCTCACCGGTGAAGGTGCAACGGTGTTTCCGATGCGAAACGGCCTGGGCCGTTAGAACGGGAGGTCATCCGGTACATCCAACCCCGCCAACCGGTGGGCAGCACGCTGATGCCCGCTGGCCCTCGCTCGAAGTCGTTGCGCGCTCTGCCGACGGCGGGCACGGGCACGCCAGCTGCCTGTCACGTCTCGTTCGAGGTCTATCGCCTGCTGCAGCTGAGCCGCAGCCATAGCCTCCAGTGAGGTCCGATCATTCTGCCAATTTGCCATAGCTACAGGATGCGGAACCGCCGTCGCGCAACCGGCGACTGGCCTCGCGCCCGGCGGGCCAACAACTGGATGCGTTCAGGAATAGGTTGGCTACTATTCACAACCGGCAAATAGTAATTTTACTAATGCCGTCTCATCCCCTGCGACGACCCTCACCGAAAGTGGCCCCTGCCACGCTGTGGGGTCCTACGACTCGAACCGAGAGGGCCTTAGAGGAGGGACGCGCGATGCCACTCCACGCGAGTACCTCCTGCACGTAGTGGCCGCATCCGTGCTCCGAAGTGCGCCAGGTGCATATCGGCACGTCGCAACAGGGCGGAGCGCTGTAGACTGACAGGAAATCATTTTTGACTGACACATCACTGCATACGCTTGACATGCTATGACGAAATCAGTACATATTCAGCAATCAGAGCCCGTAGACATGATCGCCAAATTAGCCAACGACGTAGCCGAATTCTCAGAGGCGGCCATGCAAGCCGACTACACCAAACTTCGACGAGTCGGGCAACGGCTAGCGTCCGCAATAACGGACGAGCACCCCGAAGCAGCAAGGCGAGTGCGTCTTGCAATAAGCAAAAAAGGGGTGCCTCTACAGGCAGCAGGATTCAAGGAAGTCTTACCCATTGACGGCAAGTCACGGCTGCCGCTCGTCGAAGAGCAGACGTGGCCGGCAGTGCCATGCCTGCTGCCTGAAACTGCGAGAGAGGTATTTCAGTCATTCATCGATGACGCCATCCACCATGATCTACTCGCAAAAAAAGGAATTGCATCAAAGTTGTCGATGCTGTTGAGCGGGCCGCCTGGAACGGGCAAGACACTACTTGCGGGCCACATAGCTGCGCGGCTGGGAAAGAGACTTTACGTTGTTCGTCTCGACTCTCTAATTTCCTCAATGCTGGGAGACACCGCCAAGAACGTACGTGCGGTCTTTGACTTTGTCGCCGGCAAGGATGCGGTGCTCTTTCTAGACGAGCTTGATGCAATCGCAAAGGTCCGTGATGATAGGAACGAACTGGGTGAACTGAAGCGCGTGGTAAATACGGTGATTCAAGGGATTGATTCACTTGAAGATAGAACAATAGTGCTTGCCGCAACCAATCACCCTCAAATGCTGGACTCAGCCATCTGGAGACGGTTTTCCTATCACGTGCACCTTGGAAAGCCTGAATACGAGCTTCGCCAAGCCCTTTGGCAGTACTTCCTAGGGGACGACGAAGCACTGGAAGAAGACTCCAAGGTACTTGCAGTGCTTTCATCAAGCTTGACAGGAGCGGACATTCAGCGACTCGCTCTCGCAGCACGGCGAAGGGCAGCAATCCGGGGAGCAGACTTAGACTTCTTGGATCTCGCATGTCAAATCTGTAATCAAAGCGATTCAGAAGCGTTATCGGCTAGCAAAGAAACTGACCTGAGGCGCTATGTCGCCCGGACGCTGGTGCAGGAACATGGCGCAGCGCAATCCGAGGCGGCCCGTTTCCTACGTATTTCTAGACAATCCGTGTCGGCCTACCTGAAGGGATAATCAAGTGCCACAAGACGCTCGCCCAGTATTGAATCCCGTACTCAACCTTAAGCGCGACCCGAGGCGAGCGAGCGTCACGGGCCGTGAGGCGCCCGAGGCCGCCGTAGTCGTTGAACGCCTGGAGGGCCAGCGGGAAGTGCTGGGCTCGCAGTTGAGGGCTATCGCCGGTCGGGTGCAGGGCACGCATGCCGACCGCCGCTTGGTGGCAATTAGCATGTTTGACGACTCATATGCGCCTTCTTGGGAACCCGACTCCCTATTCCACCCAAACTTCGGAACACCTTTAGTCGCACCCCATAGACGAGGTTACGTAGCAGAGCTGGATAGCGCCGCAGCCGAGTCACTTAGTGAGAAGGTATCGACTAGCCAGCGACGTGATGTCCGCATTTCGGTATCGCGGATCAGCGCGATTGAGCCCATTCAAGCGGAAGATATTCTTGGAGGGCGCTCTCCTTCCCGAACTTGGGAGCTGGCAACCGAGGGGAGCGAGGGAAGGCTCTTTAGTGTCTGGCTGTCGCCTTTTTCTAGCGCTGACGCACGGGCCAGTGTGGCTTCGAGCCTCGAACAACTTGTCGTTGCGGAGCGGGTTAGCTCTGTCGCCGACCTTGTATCAATCACGCGTGAAACAGGCTCGGACTCGGATCAATTGCAACTCCAAGAGAGTGCGACGTCTAAAAGTATTGCGCGTGGAACTAGGGAATATCGACAGAACCCGTTCGTCAAACTCCATATTGCAATCAGGGACCAGGATGGCTTACACGCCCTACTGGCTTCCGGCGCTGTGTTCCGCATCGACCCGGTAAGGCCAGTGATTGCGACCCAGACGCGATCGGCACCCGATCCTGAGCGGCCAGTTCCGGACGAGCAATGGCATCCAATTGTTGGGGTAGTGGATGGAGGTCTATTTGCGAAAAGTTACGAGCCGATGGTCGCATGGCGTGCTCCATCGCTGGTCTCCGACGTCGCGGCCAATAGGGTGCATGGAAATACTGTCACCTCCCTAGTGGTCCACGGCAGTTCCTGGAACACGCATTTGAATCTTCCCGAGCTCGTATGTCGGGTGGGAATAGCGCAAGCCATCGCAAACGTTAGCCAAGGCGCCGCATCCCGAATTGAGTTTGAAAGCTATTTGAAGGCCACGATTGAGCGCCATTGTGGCGACACTAAAGTCTGGAACTTATCTTTCAACGAACCCACTGATGCCGACGCGCCAAATGAGATGAGTTCGCTTGGGCATGAAATACACAAGATCGCCAGAAAATATGGAATCCTCCCAATTGTCTCGGTAGGAAACAGCGACCACTGCTCGATGAACCGGACCTGCCCGCCGGCTGACTGTGAGGCAGCTCTGACGATTGGAGGCCGGGTTGCGAGCGGCAGTTCTCCCGGCGACCACTGCCCCGTTTGCCTGGGTGGGCCAGGGCCGGAGGGACTTAAAAAGCCAGAAATTTCATGGTTTTCCACGGTACGGGCGCTTGGCGGCACCGAGCAAACTGGCAGCAGCTTTGCTACAGCCCTTGTATCAAGTGTCGCAGCACATGCGTTCCACAATTTGAAAAATGCTTCCCCTGACTTGGTGAGGGCGCTTCTTCTGAACACTGCGGACCGCGGTGCCTACGACGAACGCTTGGGATGGGGCTCGCCATGTGTCGTGAACGAGGTTCCATGGAAGTGTCCTGACGGCAGCGTAACGTTGCTATGGAACGCCAAACTTCTCGCGCGACAATGGTACTACTGGGAAGACATTCCCATTCCGCCTGAGCTGATCGTGGATGGCAAACTCAAGGGCAAGGTCGCGCTCACTGCAATCCTCTCACCTCGAACGTCAGAATTGGGCTCTGCAAATTACTTTTCGAACCGCCTGCAAGTTGCCCTCCAGTACACGAAGACAGACGGCACGACTGGCAACCTTGCTGGGACGATGAAGGAGGCGACTGCACCCGAGGTTGAGGCTAGGAAGGAATACGCTAAATGGAATCCCGTCAGGCACCATGAGAGGTTGATCCGGCAAGGCATCGCTTTTTCAGGGAACACCTTGCGCGTGTGTGCTCGGATTTTCGACCGCGACCTCTATCAATTCCGCAACGCCGGACTACCAGATGAGCTCCAAAGCGATGTAGCCTTCGTACTGACTCTTACCGCATCGCAAGATGCTTCGGGATCGATTTATGACTCTCTTGCCTCCAGCTTGGGGAACTACGTTGAAAGCGCCGTCAACGACATCGACATCGAATTGGAGATGTGAAGCAGCGCGATATCTACTTATCTAAGTCGGCGCTGTGATGACCGAAGACAGTAGCGGCGTGTCCGCTGACATCCAGGACCGCATGCCGGTTTCGCTGAAGGTCGATCAGATCGATGACTGGATGGCTGCTCCCGGCGCGGGCGACGCCACGACAACGCTGCTGGGGAGCCAAGGACATGCCCACCACCGGAAGGTTTTATCTGCTTGACGTCACTGGACAAGACGATGGGGCCGGAAGGTTGCTCGAGTTGACCTGCGTGCAGTGCCGCTGTCTGGCATGCGACTGGTCCTTTACAGCAACCTCCGCGCGAGGCCTGATTCCGATTGCAGGCGGAACGGTTCTCGCCTGCCCGCACTGTGACAATCGCCAAGCCGTAAGCTTGGCAAGGTTCTCCGAATTCATAGCGCGAGTCGGCAGCAGCTCTCAGACTGCGGCCACGGATGCCGGTCACCGCAGCCGCTAGCAGGCGACCCGGTGGCGGTGCTGGCCAGCGAGCCGCCGGCAATTTTAGCTATCGCGTCTGCTGCGCGGTGAACACGCCGGGCAGCAACAGCGAGAAGCCACTGAAGTCGGTGGTCGGACAGCCCACACGGCGGCTTCATCCGCCGGCTCCTCGGTGGCGCTGAGGCAGTGCAGGCGCCCGTAATAGTGGCAACAGTCACCCAACCTGTGCTCCAGAAGCCAGATTAGGTGGATCAAAGGTCACCTCCAGCTTGTGCGGCAGCGGCGGGATAGTAAAGAGCCCGATGCAATGCACCGGGCTCATCGAATCAGCGCATTTCCAACTGCGCCACGCGTGCTATTGAATCTGAGAAAGAATGTAGACGTGACAGACATCATCGGCGCAAGTGATGCCGATCACTGGTCCCGTACCACCCCCGGGAGACGCCCCACTACCAACGACATTCATCGTCGCACCCAACCGTTCAAGGTGCCCGACCATCGCGTCAAGCGCTCCGCCCTGATAGCCAGTAGAGCCTCCAGTCCAAGTTGAGTGTTTAATATCCGATTTCTCTTCGGGTATTAGCTCCCCCCCGGCAGAACGAGCACTTCCTTTAACATAACGTCCACCCGGCTCAGATGCAGAGACGATGACCATGTAGTAGCTTCCGTCGGCGGCCATCAATTTAAACTGCATGCTCGCCTCACCCTTGAACCCAAAAAATGTGGTTACAAGTGCGTATAGCTCGGAAAAGTAAGACTTAACGGACCCAGTAACGACCTGATTAATGACTTCTTCCTTCGCCACCTGATCAACAATTTGAGCTTGAAGGTTCTTGTTCGTTACCACGTCATAAGCGGTATAGCCACCACCAGGAATACCATACTGCCCCATCGGCACCACGTAGACTGGATTCAGCGTAAACCCCGCCTCTACATTAAGCCGATGGGCGATATCCAACTCTCGAATCGCCTCCTCTGGCACCACTCCGGGCGTGATCCTAAGCCCCCCTAATGCAGATACAGACGCACCCGACCCGATACGCCGCGGCACCTCTGTCTCAGGCCCGGTCTGCTCCACAATCCATCGCTCGACAGAATTAGCGGCTAGATCATAGACCAAATGATCACCAGGACCGTAATTCTCGGCGGCTATCCGCTTATCGAATGGTCCAGAACACCCATCGCATGAAATCGGATCAGCATGGGCGGAACTAGCTCCAAACAGACTGCCTACGAATAACGCCGAGACAATCATCACTTTGAATATCTTCAACTCTAACTCCTGTCGGACTTGAATTTAACCGAAACTTCATCCAGCACCCAGCACCCAGCACCAGCAACAGCAACAGCAACAGCAACACTAACACTTAGTAGAAACTGGCGCGGCCTAACGCAACGACTACTCCCTCTTCTGCGACCTGTTAGACAATTTCACAATCCCGAAGATGATTGCACCGATCACCAGCGCCAAAACTATAAGCACAGGTAGAAATGTTGTAATACTCAGCATCTGCCAGCTCCTGTATTTTTCCTATTCCTAACCATACCCATCAAAGGCTAGCGAAATGTTAAGGCCTGTTGATCTGCGCCATTCAATTGAAAGACATTAGACTGTATCTTCTTCCGGCTCGACTTCTGCGGTGAAGCTGTAGATCCGACCGACCTCCATACCGGCCGCCGCCGCCGGCGACACCGACAACGTCATCTGCGGCACACCCGCATCGAGCGGAACGAAGCTCAGCGTAACGACGCCGCGCTGGTCTGCCGTTTTCATTTCCATCTGCAGCTTTGCACGAAATTTCATAGTTCTCTCCTGGTAGTGCGGCGACTGGGAACGCTGGTCGCCGCGTCAGCGGTTGAAGCAGAGCGGCATGGCCGCCTATGGCTCTTCGGTACTGACCACTGCGATGGTCTGGCTCACGATCTGCGGGATCGCCTGCGTGGTGATCGCGCCCTCGTAAATGAAGTTCTGGAAGGTAGATCCCGGCTCGGTAGCGGTGAAGGAACCGCTGCAGGCGAAGTAGTACTCCTGCTGCCACCCTCCGTTGGGCAATTCCCGGATACCAGCGTCACGATCGTGATAGGTGAGGTTGACCAATACGGCGGACGCGGGGAAAGCCTGCTGGGAAACCAACTCCAGACCAGCGCCCACGTTTCGACGCAGACGTAGAACGGTGCTGGAAGCGATTGCTGGCGGCGGCGGCTCGTTGCTCGAGGATCTTCCGTCATACCAGGTGGTGTAGGTCGGAGAGAACGTGCTGAACGATGCCACCACCACCCGCTGTTTACCGTGCGCCGCGAAAGGACCGACCTCGACGTACGGATTCGCAGCGGTGCTGCTGGTGCGATTGGCGTTCTTCCAGATACCTGCCGACAGCGAACCGCCCCAGTAGGCGTTGCCGTTGACATCCATCCACATCGTGGCATTCATCTTGTTGGCGGCGGCGGCACCCACGTTCGGCCCGAAGTAGTCCATCAGGTCACCGCCGCCAAAGCCGGTGCCGATGATCCGCTGCGAGTTCCCCTTCCATACGCGGATGTAGCCATCGCGCATCTCGATGCCTTCCGGCTGGTTCGGGCTGAGGATCTGGAGGACGTTGGCCAAGATCTTCATGTCGACGACTTTGCCGTCGTTCTTCGTGACCATCCCACCGGTCAAGCCGTCGGCCGTGACGTAGAGGCTATAGCCAGCCAGAGTCTCGCCTCCGCCCGCCGAGTACGGGGACGGGCCCGTCTGCCCCTCACGCATCTCTTCCAGCATCGGCTGGAAGATCCAGAAGTAGTTGCCCTCGTTGTTGCTGAGGCCCAGGCCCCTCAGGTAGTACCCGACCCGCGCATAGACGGCGCTGGCCGGCGCAACCATGGACGCGCTCAAGCGCTTCAGCCTTTCCAGCGTGATGGGCGGTCGGATGTTGGTGGCATCGGCCGGCCCGGAATACTGGTCGCCAACCGTGTTGCCGTTGGCATCCCTGAAGGAAATCAGGAGGGCCAAGCCCACCCGGTGGCAGTTGATGTATGCGGAAAAGCAGTAGCGCTTCCCAGCGACGACAGGCACGGGCTGTTCGTCACCGGCCCAGAACTGGGTGTTCAAGGCAAGATTCGAGGGCGCAAATCCACCGAAATGAGCCAAGCCAGGCGGAGCCCACTCCGGCCCTGCGACCAACCCCAGTTCGTTCCACGTGCCATTGCCAGAGTTCCACCATCCCCACCCACGACGCCCATCCTTGAACAAAGTGTTGGAGAGCAGGTTGCCGCCACCGGCCATCGTGTCTTTCACCATGGCCGTGAGCGTCTGCACCACCTGAGTGTCAGCTTTGCCCGCAACGCTGGCACCGACCTGGTTGACCTGCTGCCCGAGGGCAGTGATCTGGCCGCCCTGCTGGGTGACGGTCGTGGTCAGCGCGGATAGGCCGGTAGCGGCCGCATCGGCCGCCGTCTTGGCGCCGTACGCGTCAGTCACGTCCTGCCAGATGACGTTGTCCAGGAAAATTGCTGCGTTGGCTACGGCGTTGGCGCCTGGGATGCTGAAAAGCAGCTGTGCGGTGTTGGTATTGGCGGGGGCGGTCACATAGCCGCTGATCTTGGTCCACCCAACAAAGGTTGAAATGTTGACGCTACTGCCCGCCCACGTCCAGGAGTTCACCCCGGCGGAGCTGACAGTGCGCATCCCAAAGCGGAACTGTGTGGTGCCAGGAGAAGCTCCAGCGGCATCGAGCTTTGCGTACACCTCGATGTAGAACACACGGCCAGCAGTGGTGCGGATGATCGGACCGATATAGGCATCAGTGTTGCTTGCGTTCGCGGCGGCCGTACGCAGCAACCGCGCAGACCTGACACCCGTCTGCATATCGGCACCGCTTGCGAGACGCGACCCGCCGACGATCCCCGTTGCGATCACCTGGCCGTTTGCAAACCCCTCGAACCCAGCATCAATGACAATGTTAGGGCCGGCAGCCTGCGTAGCGGCAATCGCGGCATTCACGCTCGTGATGGCCTGCCCTTGAGCTGTGGTGGTTCCCTCCAGCGAAGTCACCTTGCCGCTGAGCGTCGTGGTGGCGACTGCATTCGCCTCCGCGGCGAGCTGGTCGGTTGTGTCGTACAGTTCGACGCTATCGACCCTCACCACCGCGTTGTTGGGGTAGTTGTAGACCCACAGGCGCACGGCCCCGATCGTGGCATCCACAGCGTCGAAGTCGACGTTATATGTGGCGAAGCCAGAAGTCAGCGTCAATTGCTTGTCGCTGTAGCCAACAGCGAGGGTTTCGCGATTTTGGCGCTGCAGACGCAGCATCAGGTTCATGGCACCGGACACGCCCATTGCGCGCACGATGGCTCGGTATCGCCTTGCCCCACGGTTGGGAATCCATTGTGCGTCCATCGCACCCAAGGCAGGGTTCGACGACGTGGTACGTGTCATCGTTACGCCAGGGCGGCTGGCCTAAGTCGGGTTCCCGCTGCAACTGCGGTAAGGTTCCTTACCGCAGTCGGACGAATGCGGTAAGTTTCGCGGCGAATGCGGTAATGTTGCTTAACGGCAATCATCTTAGAGCTCGGCACTCCAACGACTGCTTGTGGCCGATGACGGTCGCTCCAAGAATCGCGAACCCAAGCTGTCCCAGCGACCCGAGGAGCAATCGGGTGAGCGTCTCAGGGTGTCGTCCGGTGGCAGCGGAAATCGCCTCAAAGCACACTACAAGCGTTGGAGCGCTGCCTGACGCCAAGTCGGGACGGGCACCTTAGTAGAATTCGCAGAGGCAGAGCTTTACCACGACGAATCCTGTTCGCGGAAGCGTACTGGGCCGGTGATGGGGTCAGGCTCAACACAACGGACCCTGACCTATGCCCTCGGTGCCGCCATGAACTAGTATCTGCCACTAAATCAAATCCACCTTTACGCGGGGCATGGAATGCACATAACTAAGCTAGAGATCTCAAATTTCAGGTCGATATACAGCTTTGAAGGGGATCCGTCACAGTCCGCGATCATTTGCGGGCCGAATAGCTGTGGCAAGTCAAATATTTTACGTGCGCTGAAGTTTGCATTCCTGCCGTCCTTCAGCGCGGACAGGATGGCCTCAAACTTTTGTACTTCCACCGCTGGCCCAAACGCGACTATCTCGGTCACGATCTCTTTTGATCAACCTACCGCAGGAATTTCCGCCGCGCTTGCGATCCCGAACGGCACGCCGTTCACCTATCGGATCAAGGTTAAGAGAAATGGCACGGTGACGTGTCACATTAACGGGCAACTAGCCGACGTTGCGAGGCGCAAGCTGCTTCTTGATGAAGTCGTAATTGTGCACGTCCCGCCAATCCGGGATCTAGCAGCCGGAGGGCTAGACCCATTCCGGGCCACACTGGCCGCCAACATACGGAAGCTTCGCGGCACCAATTCGTTCGTCCAGCTAAGTCAGCGGGTCCGAGAACAAGTTACTCAGAGCGGTCGCCAGGTTCTTTCCGGCTCGCAAGCCACAGCCAGAAATTTGTTACGTATTGATGCGCTCTCAGTGGATGCTGATGCGATCGGAATGGAATCGATCTTGCCGATGGCTACTATCAACGTCAAGGTCGACGGCCGGGAGTTCAGTCTTGAGAAGCTTGGCACTGGGCACCAGAGCTCCGTGATTCTGAGCCTCTACAGGCAATTGGGGACAACTATAGGGAAGTTTGTTCTCTATCTCTTTGAAGAGCCTGATAACCATCTCCACCCCACGTCGCTGATGGCGATTGCTGATGAGCTGAAAGAATGTCTATCTCAGGAATCGCAAGCCTTCATCACGACGCATTCCCCTTACCTGATGAATCAGTTCTTGACCACAGACTGGTTGCCTCTCAAAGCTGACTCGTCTAGGCACACAGTCGCGCGATCGATCCAAATCAAGCGAGGTGATCGAGAGCTTCGGCTCGCCATGGGCAAGTTCGGTCTGCGGCCAGCTGAGTCACTACTATCGAAGCGGATTGTTGTTGTTGAAGGGCCAACGGATGTGACGCTGATCCGGGAATTGGTAGAGCTTCATTCGGGGCGATCACCAGACCATCATGATTTGTTGGTCGTTCCTGCAGGAGGAAAAGAGCAGGTTTCGGAGCTTTGTCTGCTGCTGGAAGAACTAGGTGCGACGTGGATAGGCGTGTTTGACTGGGATGCAACGGAGGACACCAGGAAGCCGTTGATGAAGAAGTACCTCTCTCCTGCGCAGGCGCAAGCCATTACTGATGCGTTAGCAACTATTGCTGGGCACGTCCAGGCAACAACCCAAAAGCAGACAAAGGCTCAGAAGCTCATTGCCGGTCTGCAGAATGAGGTTGCGCGAACCGCAACGCCGTTTGAACCTAGTTTTGATGACTCAATACTAGGAAAGCATCTCGCGCGAAGTGGCGTACTCAGTGGAACTGAGATTGCTACGCTCAAGCAACTTTTTTCGCGGAGCGTCATTCGCGCAGCTCGGCCGATACTTGCGAAGGCCAACCTTTGGCTCTGGTCTGGTGCCCCGGAAGACATACTGCTTTCTTCTGCTGAAGCGCAGACCTTAGTAGAGCAGAAGTTGATCCACCATAAGGTTCTGGCTGGGCCGGTTCAGTCTGCCAATCGAACCCCTACTCTTTCCAATGCCCTACATGGCTTGGCTCACCAGCCTGAGGTCCTGCAGGACGTGGTCAGAGAGTTGCATGCTGCGAATGCACTCAGAAGCGGGGGCTGGAGAGATTTGGTAAAGGCCCTGATTGCATAGTTTCTACGCCCGGCTCAACCCCCTACACCTGCCTCCAAGCTTCTGGATTTCCGCCTCTGGCCGAAAGGGGGAATCGGCTAGATTGGCCTATCAAATGATCCACTCAACTTGCCGCCGCCCTATGTCTCTGCTTCGAAGCGTCACGGGGCGGCATCAGTAAGTATTGGTGGTGTTGATAACCTACCACCACACTCAGTTGAACACCCTGCCGCTGAACTCCTTTCGCCCATCTTCCAGCGCTTGGCGAAGCGTTGCGGCAGCGATCCCATACACGCGCAGGTACTCGCCCTTTCGCATCTTCGCAGCCTTGGCCGCATCCTGTGCAGCGACCTTCCCTTCCGGCCACACCAGGTCGTTCACCGCGTCCTGTAGCACCAGCCTCATGCGCCATCGGTCGGCTGGGCTATCCATGCGAAGCGCAGCCTTGGCGCCGGCGCGTCGCTGCCACTGAATCTGCCGCATCACCCGCCTGGCCAAAGAGCGCCCCAGCGACGACAGAGACACGCCCTGCCCGCGCAGCGCCACCGCCAGCACCGCCTGCTTGGCCACTGAATCACGCATCATGCCGACGGCACCGGCGATGTCGGCGGCCGTCAGCGGTGGCATCGTTGACCTGCCATCCGAGGGCTCGCGGAAGCTACCACCGACCAACATGCGGGCGATCAGCTCGAGCGGATCTCGCTGCAGGGCGGGTTCCGACACCGGCATTCGGCCGCGCACCACTCGGGCCGCCGGCGGCGCTGCCAGCGCGTGGGGCTTGTGCGTCCATGCCCGGGCATGGCCGGCGCGGACCCGCAAGCGCAGGGTGAGCACCACGCGCTGGCCACTGCATTCCTGGAGCAGGCCAACGGTGGCTTCTACGAGGGCGGCGGGCGCGATGCGCGCGACCCGTTCAGCACGATCACCGCCACCGGCAGCCAGCAGCAGCTGGTAACCGCAGACCTGGCCCAGCTGTCGCCGGAGCACCAGGAAGGCGCGCTGCGTGTTGCCGCGTTCCTGGTGAAGTACTACGGCACCGGCGCCAACGTGCCGAGCCTGACCAACCCCGCCGACACCATCACCACGAAAGACCGGCTGGCGCTGGTCACGGTGGTGATCAAGGGCACGCCCTACGTCATCGTGGATATCGGCCTTCGCATGCTGAAGCCGCACGAGCTCTACCGCGCGCAGGGCTTCCCGGTGGGCTACATCATCGATCGCACTGCCAACGGCACGCCGCTGACCACCAGCGCGGCCGTACGCATGGTCGGCAACAGCGTCAGCCCGCCGCCGCTGCGCGCCCTGGCAGAGGCAAACCTGGACCAGGTGGCGCTGCCGCTGGCGGAGGTGGCCTGATGAACCCCATCACCCAAGCCAAGCACACAGCGCGCGTGTTGATCGGAGAGGCGCGTACTCGACGGCAGCTTGGACTCGGCCTGGCACTTGGAGACGTCCCATGAGCCCCGGCCCCAAAGCCGCATCCGTACGCGCCGCCCTGCGCGGCGCCGCCCCCGCGCACGTCACAGTGCGCGACATGATCCGCCGGTACTGCCGCGAGCACGGGAAGCAGTTGTCCTGCCTCGCGCCCGCATGGGACTGCAAAGTACTCAGCGTATGGCGCGTGTTCGGCCGCAGCCGGCCTCTGCTTCCGCGCCAAGTCGAGGGGGTGATCACCCTTCTGCAGCTGGATGAATTCGACGCCAACGATCTGCGCCTCCGCGCCGCGCGCGAGGCCGGCTGGAGTATCGACCCATCGATGCTGCTGCAGGGGGATGTTTGAGCAATCGCAGAAGCACGTGCAGATCCATCGAAATGCATAGGAAGGAGGAATAGCCTTGAAAAATGAGCACATCGCCACGGAGAGCCGATCTCCACTGGCCCACCAGCAGCGCACTGCGATCGCGGTTGCAGCAGCACTTGAAACCGCCCTCACCAGTGCGGAACAGTGCGCCGGCGGCGGATGGTCGCTGACTTTCACGTTCGTGGGAGAGCCGCAGCTGCAGGCCGCCCGCGATGCTTGGCGCGCTTACGCCGTCGCCACGATCGACACGCCGGCTCCGCTGGCGGAAACAGCGAGCCAGAGGCTGACGGCCCAGATCGGCCTGGCCCTATTCAACGACCCAACCCTGGATCTGATGCAGATCGCAAACCAGGTGAACACCGCCCGCGCGGCGTCACAAGCCGCGCTGCTGCCGATATTCCCATCTGAAGAAACGGAGGCTCGTCATGGGCGCAGCTGAAACTATCCCCGAAGTCCTGCTGAAGCTCGAGCAGGTTGAAGCCCAAACCGGGATGAAGAAGAGCTACATCTACCGCGAGATGGAAAAGGGGACGTTCCCACCCAAGCACAAGATCGGTGGCGGAACGCGCTGGTATCAGAGCGATGTTCAGCGGTGGATCCACGCACGCCGTCGCGCCCCTCTGTGGACCCCGGAGAACGCGGTGCAGGTGGCGGCCAACTGTGACGGCAGCGGAGCCTAAACGGTCACCGAGCGGTCACCGGACGGCGCAGGCTTGACGACGAGGGCACTGCGGTTGATCCTAAGTGCCTGATTCGATGGTGGGCCCAGAAGGATTCGAACCTTCAACCAAAGGATTATGAGTCCTCTGCTCTAACCGTTGAGCTATAGGCCCTTGCGGCCGCACAGTGTAGTGGAGGCCCGCAGGCGCTTTCCACTGCAATCCTCACATCAGCCGAAACGCTGCCCCATCGCCTGCACCCGACGCGCATTCTCCGCCGCCAGGTCACGCAGCACGCCCGAGCGCAGCAGCGCCGAACCGGCCACACGTTGCCAGTAGTCCACTGCCAGCGGCGCTGCCCAGTGCAGGTGTGCGAGCTGGCCGCTGCGCTCCGGCGCGATGGAGGCGAGCGGCGCAGCCGCACGCAGCACCCCTGTGCGCGAGGGTGCCAGTGACATCGGCAGCATGTCATACGCGGGCGCCAACGGCAGCGGGCCGCGATCGACCAGGTGGAAACCCAGATTGCCCTGATGCATGTCGCTGTTGCCGATGAGTCGGCCGAACGCATGCAGCCTTCCCATCGCGGCCTGCGCGTCGCGATCGACCCAGCCCTGCGTCAGCAGCGCGTCGGCAGCCGTCCCCCAGTCCACGGTCACGTCACCAGCGAAGGCCGAGGACAGCGCCAGCAGCGAGACGAAGCCACGCCGGCCGAGCACGTCGACAGTGCGGTCGAAGCGCTGCACTTCCAGGAACGTGTGCGTGTCGGTCTGGAGGATCTCGGACGCTGCTGCCGGCACGCCGGCGTCGCGCAGGCACTGCAGGGCGAGGTGCTCGCAGACCAGCAGGTCTGCCCAGCGTTCTGCGGCCTCGCCTGCGGTGGGCTGCGCGAACTTCACCAGCGCCGCATAGCGCCCTCCCTCATGCTCCACCGTGGCAGTGAACTTCGGTTGCTCGCCACCCGGCGACGATCCGACGTCTTCGCCTTCCAGTGCCGCCGCCGCGCGCTCGGGATAACGACGTGCGCGCTGCCCGGCCAGGACATGATCGCCAGGCGCATCGAGCGCGCGCAACGCCATCTGCACGGCATCGCCGCCCAGCAGGAGATCACCGATCTCGGTGCCGCCTGCACGCACCAGCGCCTGCAGGGTGTCACCCAATTGCCATCGATTGAGGTCGTCGGGGACGCCCAGGTCACGCCCGCGACGATGCGCGAACGTACGCCCGAGAAAACCCTGTGGCCGCAGGTCGTCCAGGTACCACGGCAGCCCCGGGAAGTGGCCGTCGACGGTCTCGTCTGGCGAACGGGTCAGATTGGGGCGTGCGGCGGTGGTCGCTACGTGGAAGGTCTCGCCCGTGAGTGCCACGACCGTGCCCAGTTCTTCAAGGGTGGCGTCCGGCCCCAGCCGGAACAGCGGCCACTCGCTGCCCGCGGCGGTCTGCTGGCGGACGGCATAAGCCGTGGTGCGGGTGCGGCCAAGTCGCACCACGCGGTCCCCGGCCTCGGCGACAAGACGACTCAAGGTTGTCCGGGTAACCCCCAGGCGATCGACGAGATCGGCAGCTGATACGACCTCGCCGGCAGGCAGGTTGTCGAACAGCGTCTGGAGCTGGACGGTACGGGGACGGGCCATGGCCTGAGTTTCGGGACGAGTTAAGTTACGAATCTATACGCCAATCTTCGGCGAACCGCAACCCAATTAAACATACAAGCCATTGATTTAAATAACATCACCCCGGAGAACACCGAGAAAAAATCCGTAATTAAGTTACGAAACACGCAACGAAATCACCAAATCAGCCTGGCGATCCCGACCCCTTCGAACACCCCTCCATCCGCTGCGCCGCCGCTAGGCTCGAGTACACCACGCGCCGCCACCCGCCCCAAAAAACAAACCCCGCTTGCGCGGGGTCTGTCGGGTTTCAACGCGGTGCGCCGGTATCGATCAATCGATATCCAGGAAACTGCGCAGCTGCTCGGACCGGCTCGGATGACGCAGCTTGCGCAGCGCCTTCGCTTCGATCTGGCGGATACGCTCGCGGGTGACGTCGAACTGCTTGCCCACTTCCTCGAGGGTGTGGTCGGTGTTCATGTCGATGCCGAAGCGCATGCGCAGCACCTTGGCTTCCCTCGGGGTGAGGCCGGCCAGCACGTCGCGCACGGTTTCAGACAAGTTGATGTTGGTGGTGTTCTCGATCGGGGACTCCACGTTGGTGTCCTCGATGAAGTCGCCCAGATGGGAATCCTCGTCGTCGCCGATCGGGGTTTCCATCGAGATCGGCTCCTTGGCGATCTTCATCACCTTGCGGATCTTGTCTTCCGGCATGTCCATTTCCTTGGCCAGCTCCTCCGGCGTAGCCTCGCGGCCATACTGCTGGAGCATCTGTCGGGAAATGCGGTTCAACTTGTTGATCGTTTCGATCATGTGCACCGGGATACGGATGGTGCGCGCCTGATCGGCGATCGAACGGGTGATGGCCTGGCGGATCCACCAGGTCGCATACGTGGAGAACTTGTAACCACGGCGGTATTCGAACTTGTCCACGGCCTTCATCAGGCCGATGTTGCCTTCCTGGATGAGGTCGAGGAACTGCAGGCCGCGGTTGGTGTACTTCTTGGCGATCGAGATGACCAGGCGCAGGTTGGCTTCGACCATTTCCTTCTTGGCCTTGCGTGCACGCGCTTCACCGTAGGCCATGGCGCGGCTGATTTCCTTCAGCTCGTCCAGTTCCAGCCAGGTGGTCTTCTCGATGTCGATCGTCGCCTGCTGTTCGGCGATGATCTGGTCCTTCACGTCACGCAGGGCCGAGGACCACTTCTGCTTGCGCTTCAGTGCGTCTTCCACCCACTCCAGGTTGGTCTGGTTGCCTTCCCACGAGCGGATGAAGTCCTTGCGCGGCATGCGCGCGGTCACGGTCGCCAGGTTCAGCACGCGGCGTTCGTGGGACTTGATCGAGGCCATGACGTCGCGCAGCTGCTTGACCAGCACATCGGTCAGCGGCAACGGCAGCTTCAGGGTCACGAACACGGCGGCCATGTCGTCGCGCAGCTTGGCCAGCGGCTTGCGGTCGCCCTTGGCAGCGGCCTTCTTGAACGCGGTGTACGCGTCGCTCAAGGCCTGCATGCGGCGTGCGACTTCTTCCGGATCCGGACCGGTCGGGCCGGCTTCTTCTTCAACGTCGTCGCCGTCGTCTTCGTCGTCGGCGTCGTCTTCTGCGTCGTCGCTGGTGTCTTCAGCCACGGCCGGGGCCGGGACTTCTTCGACCAGGTCGTTGAAGCCGACGATCACTTCGGCCAGGCGCTTCTTGCCTTCCTTGTGCGCGTCGTAGTCGGCCAGCAGCGATTCCACCGACACCGGGAAGGTGCCGAGTGCGGCCTGGACCTGGCCCAGGCCTTCTTCGATGCGCTTGGCGATGGCGATTTCGCCTTCGCGGGTCAGCAGCTCGACGGTACCCATTTCGCGCATGTACATGCGCACCGGGTCGGTGGTGCGACCACCTTCGGTGTCGAGCGCGCTCAGCGCGGCGGCAGCTTCTTCGGCCGCGGTGTCATCGACTTCGCGGTTGCCGGTGTTGCCATCGTTGAGCAACAGGGTTTCTGCATCGGGAGCAACTTCATGGACATCGATGCCCATGCCGTTGATCATGCCGATGATGTCTTCAATCTGCTCCGGATCGACGATGTCGTCGGGCAGGTGATCATTGACTTCGGCGTAGGTCAGGTAGCCCTGTTCCAGGCCCTTGCTGATCAGAAGCTTGATGTCGTTTTGCTGGGCAGGACGTTCGTTGGCCATGTAGTGCTCGCGCCACCGGCAGGGAGAGGAATAGGACCTAGCATTATACCAGCCTGGCGCCCCGCCGCCCGGGCGGTGGTCCCGGGGGTCAGGGTCTGAGCAGGAAGGTCACCGGACCATCGTTGACCAGGCTGACAACCATATGGGCACCAAACTGGCCGGTTTCCACCCCCGGGGCGTGTTTTTGTCTGCAGATCTCGACCAGTCGGTTGAATCCGCGTTCAGCCTCCGCCGGCGGCGCGGCGGTACTGAAGCCCGGCCGCATCCCGCTGGATGTGTCGGCCGCCAGGGTGAATTGGCTGACCAGCAGCAATCCGCCGCCGGTATCACGCAGCGACCGGTTCATTTTTCCGGCCTCATCGCCAAACACACGGTAACCAAGCAGGCGATCGGCCATCCGCCCGATCTGGGCCTCGGTGTCACCCGGCTCCATGCCCACCAGGGCCAGCAGACCGTGCCCGATCTGGCCGATCACGGCCCCCTCGACACGGACGCTGGCCTCGCTGACGCGCTGGATCAGAACAAGCATGGGCAGGGCTCCGCAACTGAAGGCGGACTACCTTAACGCGCCCGCGCGCCGACAGGCTGGCCGCCAGCGGCTAGACTTTGCAGTGATGAAACCGCACACCACTGCCCGCCTGGCCTACCGCGCCGCTGCCCTGTTCACCCGCCTGCCCTGGTCCTGGCTGCGTGCCTTCGCCTCCCTGCTGGCCTGGCTGTGGATACGTCTCAATGCCCGTGAGAGCCGCGTCACCCGTCGCAACCTCGAGCTGGCCTACCCCGAGATGGGCGAGGCCGAGCGCACCGTGCTCCACCGCGAGGTGCTGCGCTCGACCGCGCTGCAGGCCATCGAGACCCTGCGCCTGTGGACCCAGCCACGTGATCGCAACCTGGCCCGCCTGACCGAGCGCCACGGCGAGGCGCTGTACGACGCAGCCCTGGCCGCCGGCAAGGGCGTGATCGTGGCGGCCCCGCATTACGGCAACTGGGAGCTGCTCAACCAGTGGCTGGCCTCGCGCGGGCCGATCGCGATCGTCTACAAGGCGCCGGATGAGGAAGTGGGCGATGCCTTCCTGCAGCTGGTCCGCGGCGGCGACAACGTGCAGCAGGTGCGCGCCGAAGGCCCGGCCGTGCGCCAGTTGTTCAAGGTGCTCAAGGACGGCGGCGCCACCGGCATCCTGCCCGACCAGCAGCCCAAGGCCGGCGACGGCGTGTTCGCGCCGTTCTTCGGGGTGGAGGCGCTGACCATGACCCTGGTCAACCGGCTGGCCGAGCGCACCGGCGCGACCGTGCTGTACGGCTGGTGCGAGCGGATCGGCCCGGGCATGGAGTTCGCCCTGCATATTGAAGCCACCTCGCCTGCCGTGGCCGATCCCGACCCGCGCACCGCGGCCACCGCCCTCAATGCCGGCATCGAGCGCATTGCCCGGCGCGATCCGGCGCAGTATCAGTGGACCTACAAGCGCTATACGCTGCGCCCACCGCAGAGCGGCGAGGACGATCCCTATGCCACCGAGGACCATCCGCACTGACTGCGACGCAGCGTCGCGCCCTTGGTGCGATTGAATCGCCGCGATCCGTCCCCACTGTGGAAACCACGATGTCCCCCACGGCCCCTGACATGTCCCCTGCTTCTTCCCTGTTCGGCGACCCGGCCGCGATCCGCTGCGAGCGCGCGGTGGCCGAACTGCGTGCCGGCCGCCCGGTGGTGATCGACGATGGCCACGGCCAGCGCCTGGCGTTCATCGCACTGGACAGCAGCACCCGCACCAGCTTCAGCGCCTTTGCGGCGGCCGCGGAAGATCGCCACTACCTGTTCCTCACCGCCACCCGCGCCCGCGTGCTCGGGGTAAGTGCCGAACGTGGCGCGCGCGTGCCGCTGGCCGGCATCGACTTCGATGCCCTGCCCTCGCTCAGCTACCTGCGCGACCCGGGTGCGATGCCGCCGGGCTGGACCGGTGGCGAAGCGCTGGACGATGGCGCGGTGGAGATCGCCCGCCTCGGCCTGTTGTTGCCGGCGATGGTCGGCGTGCTGCTGACCGCCGATGACCGCCGCTTCGACGACTGCGCGCAGGTCTCGCTGTGCGACCTGAGCCAGGGGGCCGAACAGGCCGCGCATGCGTATGAACTGGTGGCCCGCTCGCCGGTGCCGCTGCGCGAGGTCGGGATGACCGAATTCGCGGTGTTCCGCGGCGGCGTGGCCCAGCGTGACCAGGTCGCGATCATCGTGGGCACCCCGGATCTGTCCGCCGTGGTGCCGGTGCGCGTGCATTCCTCCTGCCTGACCGGCGATCTGTTCGGCTCGCTCAAGTGCGACTGCGGCGACCAGCTGCGGCGCGGCCTGCGCAAGCTCAAAGAGCTTGGCGGCGGCGTGCTGCTGTACCTGGACCAGGAAGGCCGTGGTACCGGCATCGCCGCGAAGATGCGCGCCTACGGGTACCAGCACGACGGCCTGGACACGATCGACGCCGATGCCCAGCTCGGCTTCGGTGCCGATGAGCGCCGCTACGGCAGTGCCGTGGCGATGCTGCAGGGCCTGGGCGTGAGCCGCGTGCAGCTGCTCAGCAACAACCCGACCAAGGCCCAGCGCCTGCGCAATGCCGGCATCGACGTCGTCGACTGCGTGCCGGTCACCGGCGACATCACCGCCGAGAACGAGCAGTACCTGCGCACCAAGGCCGAACGCGCTGGCCATCTGCTCGATGTCGACGCGCTGATCCAGGCCGCGCAATAGCCCACGGCAACCTGCTACCGTCTGCGCCACGGGCGGTTGCACCTGTATGCATGCGCCCGGCCCGTTCCCCAGCCGAGCGCCTTGCCTTGTCCGATCTCCTCGACACTCCCGTGCCGCCGCCCCTGCCGCCGTTGCCGCCTGCCCCCGACTGGCAGGCGATGCCGCTGCGTTCGGCCTCGCTGGCCGCGTTCGGTGGTGCGATCGCTGGCGCACTGATGCTCGGCGGCGTGCTCGGCACGCTCTGGGTGGTCTTTGATCTGCCGGGCCGCTGGTGGGGTGCGGCCGGCATGGTCGTACTCGGCGCGTTGATCGGTGCGGCCCTCGCGTTCCGCCGCCAGCGCCGCACGTATTGGCGGCTGGATGCCCAAGGCCTCGGCCTGCGCCGCGACCTGCTCTGGCAGAACGAAACCCGTGTACCGACCTCGCGCGTGCAGCACCTGGATCTGCGCCGTGGGCCGATCGAACGCAGCGCCGGGTTGAGCACGCTGGTCGTGCATACCGCCGGCAGCCGCTTCAGTGCGGTCACGCTCAGTGGGCTGGACAGCGCCGATGCCGAGCGCCTGCGCGACACCCTGGCGCACCAGCTGGACCAGGACGACGACGCGCTGTGAGTACCCCGCCGCCGCTTGATGCCGCGCCGGAGCAGCGGCTGCATCCCTGGTCGTGGCTGTTCGTGCTGCTGATGCAGTTGCGCCAGGGCTTGGTACCACTGATCGCGCTGGTGGTGTTCGGCCAGCGTGGCGACCGCGATGAGCTGTGGCTGTCACTCGGCCCGGTGATCGCCGTGGTGGCGCTGGTCGCGTACTCGGTGCTGCAGTACCTCACCTATCGCTATCGGATCGGCGCATCGGCCATCACCGTGCGCAGCGGGGTGTTCGCGCGCAATCGGCGCGAGATTCCCTTCGCCCGCATCCACAACGTGGTCGTCCACCAGAACCCGTTGCACCGCTTGTTCGGCGTGGCCGAGCTGAAGCTGGAATCGGCCGGTGGCCATCGCCCCGAAGCGGAAATGCGGGTGCTCAAACTCGATCAGGCGCTCGCACTGGAGCGCCTGGTACGCCAGCGAGGCCAGGCAGTGCCGGCCACTGCCGAGGGCGAAGCCGCTGCGGCCGAACCGGCCGAGGATGTGCTGCTCGCCTTGAGCCCGGGCGAGGTGGTCCGTATCGGCCTGCTCTCCAACCGCGGCTGGGTCGTGGTAGTGGCAGTGCTGGGCGCGATGGTGCAGTTGTTCCCGCGTGGCAGCGTTTCCGATGTGATCGAAGCCGGCGGCCGCCAGGCCTTCGGGTATGCCAGCCACCTGCATCCCGGAATGTGGCTGTGGACCATGGCCGCGGTGGTCGCCGTGGTGGGCTTCTGGGTGATGCTGCGGGTGTTGTCGGTGGGACTCGCGCTGCTGCGCTATTACGGCTTCCGGCTCAGTGAGCACGAGCGCCGGCTGACCGTGGCCAGTGGGCTTCTAACCCGCATGCGCACCAGCGTGGCGCGGCGCCGGATCCAGGCGTGGACATTGCGCGAGAGCGCGCTGCAGCGCTGGTTCCAGCGCCGGCAACTGCGTATCGATATTGCTGCAGGCAACCCCGGCGAAGGCGAGCGCCGCGACCTGCGTGAGCTGGCGCCGCTGGCGACGCCGGCCGTCTGCGATGGGCTGGTCCAGCATCTGCTGCCACACCTGCAGTGGCCGCCGGCGCGCTGGCAGCCGGTGCAGAGGCGCGGCTGGTGGCGGCTGTGCCTGGGCGCGCTGTGCCTGGTTCCGCTGCTGACGGCGGCGGCGATCTGGTACGGCGGGCCGTGGGGGGCGCTGGTGCTGCTATGGCTGCCGTGGTCGGCGTTCCGCGCGTACCGGCAGATGGCGCGCATCGGCTATCACCTGGATGACGACTACGTCGCCGTGCGCGGTGGCTGGTGGCAGCGCTGGTGGCGCTTTGCCGAACTGGACAAGCTGCAGGCGCTGCGCCTGACCCGCTCGCCGCTGGACCGCCGGCTGGGCACCGCCAGCGTATGGCTGGATACCGCGGGTGCAGGCATGGGCACGCCGCTGGTGCTGCAGTACCTGCCGGAAGCGGAGGCGCGTGCGGTGTACGAGCAGTTGGGCCGTGCGTTGGCGAAGCGTCGCCTGCGCTGGTAGGAGCGCATCCACGCATGGCGTGGATCTACCTGGTGACGCTACCGCTTCGCTGGCCCCCAGTACCCGAGATCCTTGCGGATCTGCAGGCCACGCGTCCACGCACCGAACGGTTTGCGCTTGAGCGCGCCGAGTTCACCGGACAGGAAATCCTCGGTGGCAGCGATCACCCGCTCGGAGGAATACCCATCGCGGAACGGATGGATGGTGTCCGCGTACCGGCGGATCTCGGCCATCAGGGCGGGCGCTGGATCCAACGCCTGGGCCAGCATCGCCGGCAGCTGGGTGGCGTCGTCGAAATCGATCATGTGCGGCTGCGGGACCCGGTTGCGGAAGGTCACCACCGGTTTGTGCTGCACGATGAACTCCGAGACGATCGAGGAGGTATCCGAGACCAGCACATCGGCGGCGCGCTGCGCGGCCATCACCTGTTCCGGCTCGATGAAGCGCGCATGTGCACCGGCCAGCGCGCGGAAGCGCTCAAACAGCTCCGGGGCGCACTTGGGGTGCAGGGTCAGCAGCCAGTAGTGCTCGCCGCGGCCGATATCGGCCGCGATCTGCTCGTACAGATGCGGCGCGGCGCTCAGCCGCTCGGTGAAGGTCGAGCCGAACAGGATCACCGGGCGGCCCTGTGCCGGCACGCGCAATCCGGCACTCAAGCCACCGTCATCGCGGAACAGCGGATCGAGCTTGGGCCAGCCGGTCTCGGCCACGGCGAAGTGGCCCTCGCGCGCGGCCAGCTCGCGGAACGGGGTGGTCGTGGCCGGGCCCTGGGTGCAGTACAGATCGAACAGACCGCGCACCCGGAAGTGGCCGCGGGCACTGTCGCGCTTCTGCACGTTGAAGCCGTGGAAGACCTGCACCTTGGCCCCGGCGATGAACGGCGGCACCCAGTTGGCGGCGCTGAACACCGCGCGCGGGCGCAGTGTCAGCGCCTCGTTCAGGGCCACATTGGGCACGCCGGGCAGCGAGGCCCCGGCGGCGCCATCGGCGAACCAGGCCGATACCGATTGACCGGATGCGTGCAACGCCTGCGCCAGAGGGGCGAGAATGGGCAGCGCATAACGCTCCGTCGCAAACAGCAGGTACTCGGCCATCATGTCCTCCTCGACCGCTCCCACTGAACGGCCTCGCATTTCGGCCTGCATTATCGCGTTCAATGAAGCCGACCGCATCGGCGATTGCCTGGCCTCGCTGGCCTTCTGCGACGAGATCGTCGTCGTGGACTCGCAATCCACCGATGCCACCGTGGCGATCGCGACGGCCGCCGGGGCGCGGGTGCTGCAACGCCGGTTCGATGGCTTCCGCAGCCAGAAGGCGTTCTGCGTCGAGCAGGCCGCGCATGACTGGGTGCTGTGCCTAGACGCCGACGAGCGCATCAGCGACACCCTGCGCGAGGCGATCCTGTCCGCCCAGGCCAACGGCTTCGCCGGCCACCATGGCTACCGGTTCGCACGGCTCTCCGCGTACTTCGGCAAGTTCCTGAAGCATGGCAATGCCTACCCGGACCGGGTCCTGCGCCTGTTCGACCGCCGCCATGGCGGCTGGCGCGGCAAGCGTGAGATCCATGAGGCGGCCAGCGTCGATGGTGCGGTGGGTACCCTGCGCGGCGACCTGATCCATTACCCCTATCGCTCGCTGGAGCAGCAGCTGCTCAAGACCCAGCGCTACGCGCGGATGATGGCCGAGCACGAGTTCGCGCGCGGCAAGCGCGCCACCCTGCCCAAACTGATCCTGGCGCCGGCGTGGCGGTTCTGGCGCGGGCTGCTGCTGCGTGGCGGCTTCCGCGATGGCTGGCACGGCCTGGTCTACGCCTACGTACGCGCCAATTACGTGCGCCAGAAGACCATCATGCTGTGGATGCTGCAGAACGGGCAGCCGGTCACCGACCCGCCGCGGGATCAGCCCGGCGCCTGAGTCCCGGCCGACGCCAGCGCCAGGCGCCGCGTGTACCCCTGGACGATCGACAGCCCGGCCAGCAGGCCGACGATGGTGACGTAGAAGCTGGCCGTGATCTGATGCGCGAACATCGACTGGGTGATCCCGCACAGCACATAGGTCACCACCACCATGATCCCGGCGGCCGCCGGACCACGGAAGGTCTGCTCGCCGCTGCGCCGGTGCAGGCCGGTGAACACCCATAGCGGCACGCCGTAGATGGCCAGCAGCAACAGCAGGCCCGGCGCGCCCTGGGTCGCGGCCCACTCGGCCAGATCGTTGTGCGCGTGGCCCAGATGGCAACGCTGCTCACTCGGATCATCCCGGCACACCGGCAGGCGCTGCATGGCGCTGTCGAAATGGCCGATCCCCACGCCGGTCAGCGGGTGATCGAGGAAGGTTTCATAGGCCACCTGCAGCCGCTCCACGCGCGCGCCGGCGGAGGAGTCGCTGTCACCGCGCTCCATCCGCACCACGTCGTGCTTGAGCTCGGTCAGGCGGACCTGCTCGCGCAGGCTCGGGATGGTGAGGGTCAAGGTGCCGGCGATCGCCACCAGCGCCAACAGCACGCCCAGGCGCGCGCGGCCGGTGCGCCAGCGCAGGCTCATCGCCATCACCACCAGCAGTGCCAACAGCGCCAGCCAGACGCCGCGGCTGCCGCTGAGCACGATGGTCACGCAACCGGCGACCATGCCCACGATCACCCAGGTCCAGCGCTGGTGCGGCCGGCAGAACACCAGCAGCACCATCAGCACCAGCACGATGTCGGCCAGCACGATTGCGTTGGTGCTCAGATCAGCGCGTGGCGCGCCGCCGGCCACCTGCAGGATCGACAGCACCATGGTGCCGAGCAGGCCGGCCAGCGCCCCGCCCCACAGCCAGCGGATGTCCGGCCGCAGTGCACACACCCACAGGGCGATCCACGGGATCACCACGAACCGCGAGCGGTTGTCGATGTCGCGCAGGCCCTGCTCGAACAGATAGATCGAGAGCAGCGCAAAGGCAATCGCGGCCACCACCAGCCAGGTCAGGGCCTTCACCGGCTGCCCGGCCAGGCCACGCGCGCGCCACAGGTAATCCGGCGCCAGCAGCGTGCTCAGCAGCAACAGGATGCCGTAGGGCAACAGGTTCTGGGGCAGGGTCAGCACCAGCGCGGGCATGCAGAACAGGCCCACGGTGGCGATCCAATGGGCCACACCGGCACGCCCCTGCAGCGGCGGCAGGGAAACGGGCGTGGCCGGCTCGCATGCAGCGGAGAACGTCATTGCCAACCTCGATTGCCACACGCAGGCATGCACGCCCGTGATTGCACTGGACGCGACCGGCGCCCACGGACCTGCGGTATCCGCCCGAGGAGGCGGCCAGCATTACAGAATTCACTCATCGCCGTCGATCCGGTGCAGCGCGCGTTCGCGCGCCTGTTCTTCGGCACTGGCCACACACGGGCCGTGGATGTCGCCCGGCCTTACCAACCACCAACGGCGACGGTTGGCGACCCCGGCCAGTTCGGCGCTGGTGCGGTCCACGCAGGCCAGCAGCGCGTCCTCCTGGACCAGCAGCCAACGCTGCTGCGGCTGTGCGGCCTGCCAGGCGACTCCGTCGGCGAGTTGCCGGTCCCAACGCCGGTTGAACCCGAAGGTGGCGGCCTCACGGTCGGCCATCAGCAGGTTCTGTTCTTTCCAGGCGACCAGACCCAGTTCGGCCTCCGGGCCGATGCGTTGACCGACCTGCAGCATCAGGCCGCGGGCGGAACTGGAGTCATTGAACAGCGGGTAGCCGATCAGCCCGAACGCTACCCAGGCCATGGTCAGCGTCGCCACCACGGCCAGATGGAAGCGGCGCACGCCGGCGATGCACAGGGTGAGCACCGCCCAGCAGCCCAACGCGACCGCGACCCAGCCCAGGCCGGAGGTCACCGCGGTGTCGATGCCGCGATCCAGAATCAGTTTGCGCTCGAAGCCCGGCTGCCCCAGCAGCATCGAGATGCCGATGCCGAGCAGGCCGGCAGCCAGCAGCGCCACGAAGCCGCCCAGCAGCCACTGGAAGATGCGCTTGCGCAGCAGCCCCGGCAGCAGCGGTGCCAACGCCAGGCAGAACATGGGCAGCGCCGGCAGGATGTAGACGTCACGCTTGCCGTTGGGGATCGAGAAGAACAGCACGATCAACAACCACCACACCAGCGGCAGCAGGTAGCGCGCATCGCGGCGCTGCAGGCGTCGGCGCCAGGCGGGGATGGCCCAGGGAATCGCCAGGAAGGCCGGGATCCACATCGACGGCATCGTGCCCAGGAAATACCACCATGGCTGATGATGATCCCAGGATTGCGCGTAGCGCTTGGCGGTCTGCCGGAACAGGATGTCGTCCAGATAGGCGCGGTACTCGGCCGACCCACTGCCCAGTGCGGTCACCACCATCGGCACCAGCCACAGCGCGATCGCCAGCACGAAGGCCAGCGGCCCGACCCAGAACCGCCAGTCGCGGACATGCAGCTTGACCCGCGGCCAGCCCAGCACGGAGGCCACGGCGGCCGGCACGATCATCAGCAATGCGATGACGCCCACGCCCTTGGTGATTACCCCCAGCCCGGCGGCGAACCAGCCCAGCCACCACCAGCGCCACGCAGGGCCACTGAGCAGATGCCGGAGCAGGCCGTAGTTGGCCAGGGTGATGAAGACCACCACCAGCGGATCGATCTGGGCTTTCTTGGACTGGAAGGTGAAGTGCAGCGCGAACAGCAGCGCCCAGGCGGCGTACAGCCCTACCCGCCGCGTCCACAGGCGACGGCCCAGGTCATAGACGCAGGCCAGTGTGCCCAGCGCGGCCAGCAGCGAGGGCAGCAGGAAGGCCACCCGCCAGTCGCCGATCAGCGAGTACAGCGCGGCCTGCGACCACATCAGCATCGGCGGCTTGTCCGAGTACAACTCGGTGCCCCGATGCGGGAACAGCCAGTCCCCGCTCTCCACCATCTGCTTGGCGACCAGCGCGAACCGGGGCTCGTCGGAGGGCCACGGATCACGCATGCCCAGGCCGGCCCCCAGAACGAGCAGGGCCATCAGGGCAAGCAGCCAGAAATCTCGGGATGCGCGGTTTTTAAGCATGGGGCGGGATTCTAGCCGGGTTCGGTTCAACCCTTCTTTAGCAGACGCGCATAGAAGAAGCCGTCAGCACCGTCCTCACCGGGCAGGCGCTGGCGCCCGGCCCAGGAATCGTGGCCATACGCCTCTCCCAGCGGCAGGAAGCCCGCATCCCGGGTGCGCTGCAGGAAGGCTTCGACCTGGAACTGGTTTTCATCGCGCAGGATCGAGCATGTCGCATACAGCAGGGTTCCGCCCGGGGTAAGCATCGTCCAGCAGGCATCCAGCAGGCGCGCCTGCAAGGCCATCAGCGCCTCGATGTCGGTCGCGCGGCGATGCGCCAGCACATCCGGCTGGCGGCGGATGATGCCGGTGGCCGAACAGGGCGCATCCAGCAGGATGGTGTCGAACAGCTGCCCGTCCCACCAGCTGGCCGGATCGGTTGCATCGCCCGCCAGCACCTTCGCGTTCTGGCCCACGCCGGTGCGTGCGAACGTTTCGCTGATGCGCTTGAGCCGGCGCGCATCGATGTCCAACGCCAGCAGTTGCAGGGTCGGATCGCGCTCCAGCAGATGGGCAGCCTTGCCGCCCGGCGCGGCGCAGGCATCGAGCACCCGCGAACCCGGGCGCGGCGCCAGCGCATCGGCCACCTGCTGGGCAGACAGATCCTGCACCGACAGCGCGCCATCGGCGAACCCGGGCAGCGCGGAGACCGCGACCGGCACCGGCAGGCGGATCGCATCGGCACCCACGCGCGATGCTTCAGCCTCGATACCGGCTGCCGCCAACTGCTGCAGCATCGCCTCACGAGTGCTGTGCTGGCGGTTGACCCGCAGCCACAGCGGCGCGGCCTGCAGGCTCGCGGTGAACACCGCGTCGGCCTCGTCCGGCCAATCCTGTTCGATCTTCTCGGCCATCCACAGCGGGAAGGCATCGCGCGCCGGCAGCGGCGGAATGCCTTCGCGCTGGGCGCGGCGCAGCAGCGCATTGACCATGCCGGCCTGGCGATCACGGCCCATCGCACGCGCAGCGTCGACCGTGGCCGAGAGCGCGGCGTGCGCCGGCAGCTCCAGTGCGTCCAGCTGGGCGAAGCCGACCAGCAGCAGCGCGCGCAGTTCGTCTTCGCGCACGCCCAGCGGCCGCGGCATCCATTGCGCCAGTGCGGCGTCATACGCGGCACGGCGACGCAGCACGGCAAAGCACAGCGCCTCCAGCAGCGCGCGGTCGCGGCTGTCGTCCAGGGTCGGCAAGGCGGTGGCCAGTTCGGCCTTGAGCGAACGGCCGCGGCCGATCACCTGGGCCAGCACGCGCGCGGCCAGCACGCGGGTGGGCACGCCGGGGGCGGTATGGGCGGTGTAGGGGCCTGCAGGCTTGCCGGAACGCGCGTTAGTCATGTCAGGCACCCATGCCGAGATCGCGACGGGCATTGAGGTAGTCGGCGGCGGTGATCGCCTTGCCGCCCTCACGCTGCAGCACACGCAGGCGCAGCGCACCCTGGCCACAGGCGATGTCGATGCCGTCGCGCGAGGCGGCCAGCAGCGTGCCCGGGGCCTTGCCCTGGTTGTCATCCAGCGCGATCGCGCCATGGATGCGGACGCGTTCGCCGGCCAGCATCGCCTCGGCGATCGGCCACGGATTGAACGCACGTACGGTGCGTGCCAGCGCGTGGGCGTCCTGCGCCCAGTCCAGACGGGCTTCGGCCTTGTCCAGCTTGTGCGCATAGGTCACGCCGGCCTCGGGCTGCGGCTGCGCGATCGGCTTGATGCCGGCCCGCAGCAGGCCCAGGCCATCGGACAGCACCTGCTCACCCAAGGCGGCCAAACGATCGTGCAGCTGACCGCCGGTGTCGTTGGCGCCGATCGCGATGTGCTGCTTGAGCAGCACCGGGCCGGTATCCAGCCCGGCGTCCATCTGCATCAGGCAGACACCGGTTTCGGTATCGCCGGCCTGGATCGCACGCTGGATCGGCGCGGCACCGCGCCAACGCGGCAGCAGCGAGGCGTGCACGTTCCAGCAGCCGTGGGTTGGAATGGTCAGCACCGCCTTGGGCAGGATCAGCCCATAGGCCACCACCACCATCAGGTCCGGCGCCAGGTCGCGCAGCTGCTGCTGGGCTTCGGGGGTCTTGAGGCTCTCCGGCTGGAACACCGGGATGCCACGTGCGATCGCTTCCAGCTTGACCGTCGACGGGGCCAGGCCACGGCCACGGCCAGCGGGGCGATCGGGCTGCGTGTACACCGCGACCACTTCATGGTGGCGGGCTGCGGCACGCAGCGAGGACACGGCGAACGCCGGCGTACCGGCAAAGACAATCTTCATGGCGACCCCACTAACAGAACGTAAAACGGCGCCGATGTGCGGCGCCGCGCGACAGGACACGTCGCGCGGTCATCCCGCGCGGCGGTCGCTGCAATCACCTCAGGCAACGTGCTTGCGCTGCTTGGCCAGCTTCTTGCGCACCATCTCGCGCTTGAGCGGCGAGAGGTAATCAATGAACAGCTTGCCGTCCAGGTGGTCCATCTCGTGCTGCACGCAGACAGCGAGCACGCCGTCGGTGGTCAGTTCCTGGGCCACGCCGTGGCGATCCAGGTAACGCACGGTGATCTGGTTGGCGCGGGTGACGTCGGCAAAGATGCCCGGCACCGACAGGCAGCCTTCCTGATAGACCTGGCCGCCTTCGTTGGCGACGATCTCAGGATTGATGAACACCATCGGGGTGTCCTTCTCTTCACTGACGTCGATCACCATGAAGCGCTTGTGCACGTCCACCTGGCTGGCGGCCAGGCCGATGCCCGGAGCGTCGTACATGGTGTGGAACATGTCATCGATCAGGGTCTGGAACGCCGGCGTGGTCACGTCGGCAGCATCGATCAACGCAGCCTTGGTACGCAGGCGCGGATCGGGAAATTCGAGAATGGGCAGGAGGGCCATGGCAAATACCGGTAGGGGGCGCCGGTCGAAGCGGCGTACAGCGAGATTCTATCGCCAACGCTTGCCCCGCGCCCCGGTTTCTGGACTATAGTGCGCGAACCTGTTGGGGAATCAGGCACCACATCTATGTTTGAACGAACTCGTACGGTCGTCGCCGTGGCGATGCTGACCGTCGCTACCTATGCTACCGCCGTGGAAATGAATGGCGGGCACCCGGATACCTATGTCGTGCGCAAAGGGGACACGCTATGGGACATCTCGGCGCGTTTCCTGCAGAAGCCCTGGCTGTGGCCGGAGATCTGGCAGGCCAACCCGCAGGTCAAGAATCCGCACCTGATCTACCCGGGTGACGTGCTCAGCCTGGCCTATCTGGACCGCGTCGTGGCCCAGCCCGGCCCGCGCCAGGAGGCCCCGATCAACGGCGTCCCGCTGGAGCAGGTCGAGCCCTTCCTGAAGCAGCTGAGCGTGGTCGACGAGGTCAAGTCGCTGCCCTACGTGGTCAATCTGGAAGAAAACCGCCTGCGCGCCACCACCGGCCAGACTGCCTATGTGCGCGGCCTGGAGAACGCCCAGGTCGGCCAGCGCTACGCGGTGGTCCGCCCGACGGTGCAGTACGCCCTGCCCAAGCCGACCGAAGACCTCAATGCCCGCGGCGATACCACGCCCGGCAGCGGCAACCTCTGGAAGACGTTCATCGTGCCGAGCAAGCGGCACCAGACGCTGGGCTACGAACTGGCCCAGATCAACGTCGGCACGGTGAGCCGGGTACAGAGCGGCAGTGTCGAGGTGACCTCGCTGGTGCTGCAGGGCCAGGTGGACGGCCGTGAAGTCCGCGCCGGTGACCGCCTGGTTCCGGTCGAGGCCCGCCCGTACGACCTGCAGTTCGTGCCGCATGTGCCCGCGCCGCAGGCCGTCGATCTGGACGTGCGCGTGCTGGCCGTCGCCGACACCTTCACCTCCGGCGGCCCGCGCGATGTGATCGCGATCTCCGCCGGCAGTGCCAACGGGGTCGACAACGGCACCGTGTTCTCGCTGTGGCGCCAGGGCCGCCATGTGGCCCACCGCATGGATTACCCGAACTCGTCGCGGATGGACGATTCGCTGACCAGCGGTGCCGGCCGGGTCACCCTGCCGGACGAGTACGCCGCCCATGCGATGGTCTTCCGCACGTTCGAGAACGTCAGCTACGCGCTGGTGATGGAAGGCGTGAAGCCGGTCAGGGTCGGCTATTCGGCACTGCATCCGGATAAGCAGTAAGCGCGGCGGAGTCCTACCCTGCGATCCGACGGCGCCCTAGGGCGCCGTCGTCATTTCCGGGCCAGGGTATCGGGATGCCCATTCCCTGCCTTGCCGCCTCCACCGCCCTGCTCACCCTGGTCCTGGCCGGGGGCGCGCTGCCGCCTCGCCTGCGCCTGCTGCGCCAGTTCTCCGATGCGGCGGCCGCCCTGCGGGCCGGCCCGACCGCCTGGCGGGCCGCCGGCTGTACTCCAGCGCAACGCGCCCGGCTCGCGTTGCCGGACGAACGCTACCTGGCACAGGCCCTGGCATGGCTGGCCGAGGAGCACCATCACCTGCTCGGCGTGACCGATCCGGACTACCCGGCGCTGCTCAACCAGATCGAGGAACCGCCCGTGGCGTTGTTCGTGGACGGTGACCCGGCGCGGCTCTGGCACCCGGCGGTGGCGGTGGTCGGCAGCCGCTCGCCCACTGCCGGCGGCCGCGAGCACGCGCATGCCTTCGCCACCGCGCTGGCCGGCGAGGGCTGGTCGGTCATCAGCGGGCTGGCGGCCGGGGTCGATGCCCACGCCCATGACGGCGCATTGCAGGTGACCGGGGGCATGACCGTGGCCGTGGTCGCCACCGGCCTGGACCAGACCTATCCGCCCCGGCATGCCGCGCTGCATGAACGGATTGCCGCCACCGGCGCGGTGGTCAGCGAGTACGCCCCAGGCATGCCGGCAACCCAGGCGCACTTCCCCGCACGCAACCGGATCATCGCCGGGCTCAGCCTGGGCACCCTGGTGATCGAGGCCGCCGAGCGCTCCGGCGCCCTGATCACCGCGCGCTGCGCGGCCGAGGCGGGCCGCGAGGTGTTCGCCCTGCCCGGCTCGATCCGCAATCCCCGCGCCCGCGGCTGCCATCGGCTGATCCGGCAGGGCGCAGCGCTGGTGGAGACGCCGGCCGAGGTGACCGCCGGGTTGGCCGCGCTCGCCCAGACCCTGGCCGGGGCCTTGCGAACCCGCTTGGACGCCCCCACTGAACAGGCACGACCGGCGCCCGAGCGCGCCCCTTCCTACACCGACCCGGACTACCAGTGCTTGTGGAAAGCCCTGGATCATGACCCAACGGGTATGGATTCATTGATCCAGCGCAGCGGATTGACGGCGGCCCAGCTGTCGGCCATGCTGCTGGTCATGGAACTGGATGGAAAGGTAATGGCCGCCTATGGTCGCTACTGTCGAAAACCCTAGTTTCTTCACCTCCACAGCGTCGTTGACGCAGGCCGAGGGGCAATGAAAGAGAGCATTCTGGATGTCCTGCTGTACCTGTTCGAACACTATTTCAGCGAAGACGCGGACCTCATCCGCGACCGCGACTCCCTCCAGAACGGCCTGATCCAGGCCGGCTTCAGCCCCACCGAGATCAACAAAGCCTTTGACTGGCTGGACGCGCTCGCCGAGCAGCGCCCGGCCGTGGTGCTGGGCCGCGTCAATGGCCCGGTGCGCATTTTCCATGGGCCCGAGCTGGACAAGCTCGACGTGGAAGGCCGTGGCTTTTTGATGTTCCTGGAGCAGCACGGCATCCTCGATGCCAGCCAGCGTGAGCTGGTGCTCGACCGTGCGATGGCGCTGGACCAGGACGAACTGGACCTGGACGACCTCAAGTGGGTCGTGCTGATGGTGCTGTTCAACCAGCCCGGGGCCGAGGCCGCGTACGCCTGGATGGAAACCCAGATGTTCGTGGACGAGCCGGAACCGCTTCACTGACCTTACACTGAGCGCCTTGCGCATTCAGGAGCGGGCCGGTGGAGCAGTGGTTCTTTGCAGAAGGAAACAGTCAGCAGCGCGGTCCGCTGCCTGCTGACGAGTTGATCGCGCTCTACCATTCCAGCCGCATCGCACTGGATACGCTGGTCTGGCGCGACGGCATGGTCCAGTGGCAGCCGCTGGAAACCGTGGCGGCCGAGATCGGCCTGGACATCGCCCCCGCCGTCGAGGTGGTGGCAGAGCCGGTTCCCGGCCCCGCCGTGCCACCGGCGCTGCCCGCCGCGCCCGGCGTTCCCGTCACCCCCGTGTCCCCCGCCAACCCCGCCGCCGTTCCCCCACCCCGCAAGGGATTGAGCGGGTGCGCGATCGTGGGCATCGTTGCGGCCGTGATCGTGGTGCTGGTGCTGATCGTCGGCGCGGTCCTCGCCTCGTTTGCGCTGCCCGCCTATCGGGACTATGTGGCGCGGGCCAAAACCAGTGAAGCACTGGTGACGCTGGCCCCGGTCAAGCTCGCGGTGGCCGGGTTCCACAGCGCACATGGCCGCTGCCCGGTCAACGATGACGAGGGCTTCCAGCCGGCCGAAGCCTACGCCGACGGCGCGATCAACGCCGTGCGGATCGGCCGCTTCAACAATGGCCACTGCGGCGTGGAAGCCGAGCTCACCGTGCCCGGCAATGCCGCGCTGGACGGCAAGCTGTTGTGGCTGGACTACAACGGTGCCGGGCAGTGGGAATGCAGCGGCGAGCCCGACGATACCTACCTGCCGCTGGAATGCCGCGGCTGATAACGGACACATGTCCATGGATGCACCCAACAGGGGATTGAAGCAATGACTGAGTGGTATTTCGCCGATGGCCAGGAACGTCAGGGGCCGCTGAGCGCAGAGGAGATGCGCCAGCGCTTCCAGCGCGGTGACATCACCCTGGCCACGCTGGTGTGGCGCGAAGGGTTCGCGCAGTGGGCGCCACTGTCCGAGGCCGTCGATGAGCTGCAGCTGCAGCATCTCGCCGCGGCCGCCAGCAATCTCGGCAGCGGCATCGACCTGCGCGGGGATTACACCGCCATCGACAATGGCACCGCGCCACTGCCGGGCACCGGTGGCGGCACCTACTCGCCGTACACCGCGCCTGCCGCGGCCACCGGCTACGCCAACACGGCCGTGGTCCATGGCCAGGACGTGGTCTATGCCGGTTTCTGGAAGCGCTACGCCGCCTACTTCATCGATTACATCCTGCTCACCGTGGTCACCCTGCCGCTGAGCATGATCATCAACGTGATGGGCGCCGGCTCGGGCAACGAAGGCGTACAGGTCGCGCTGACGCTGGTGGTGATGCTGCTCAGCATGGTGATCAGCATTGGCTACTACGCCGGCTTCCACGCCTCGCGCGGTGGCGCCACGCTGGGCAAGATGGCCGTCGGCATCAAGGTCGTGCGCGGCAATGGCGAGCGGATCAGCTTCCTGCGGGCCTTCTGCCGCTACCTGGCAACCATCGTCAGCAGCCTGATCCTGATGATCGGCTTCATCATGGCCGCCTTCACCGAGCGCAAGCAGGCATTGCACGACATGATGTGCGACACCCTGGTGGTGGACAAGTGGGCCTTCACCGAGCACCCCGAGCTGCAGCAGCGCGGCCTGGGCACGGTCACCATCGTGATCCTGGTGATCGCCGCACTGGCCGTGGTCGCCCTGTTCGGCGTGATGATCGCGATGATCGGCGTGATCGCCTCGATGTCCTGATCCGAGCCATCCTCACACCGGGCCGCTTGACATGAGCGGGCCCGGCGTGATTCCACTAATAGGCAGAAAGCTGAACGCCCGGCCCACCCCCGGGCGTTCGGTTTATGTATATCGCCCGCGCCGCTTCACTAATGCGGCCATTTGCTCCACCCTAGCGGCCCTCCCCGGGGCCCTGCCCATAGAATCCTGACGCCATGCCCAAGCACCTGCTCATCGTCGAATCGCCCGCCAAGGCCAAGACGATCAACAAATACCTCGGCAAGGACTTCACTGTCCTGGCCTCGTATGGGCATGTGCGTGACCTGGTGCCCAAGGAAGGCGCGGTCGACCCCGACAACAACTTCGCGATGCGGTACGACCTCATCGAGAAGAACGAAAAGCACGTCGATGCCATCGTCAAGGCCGCCAAGGGCGCCGACGACATCTTCCTGGCGACCGATCCGGATCGCGAGGGTGAAGCGATCAGCTGGCACATCGCCGAGATCCTGAAGGAGCGCGGGCTGGTCAAGGACAAGCCGATGCAGCGCGTGGTCTTCACCGAGATCACCCCGCGCGCCATCAAGGAAGCGATGGGCCACCCGCGCGAAATCGCCGGTGACCTGGTCGATGCCCAGCAGGCGCGCCGCGCGCTGGATTACCTGGTCGGCTTCAACCTGTCCCCGGTGCTGTGGCGCAAGGTGCAGCGCGGCCTGTCCGCCGGCCGTGTGCAGAGCCCGGCACTGCGCATGATCGTCGAGCGCGAAGAAGAGATCGAAGCCTTCATCGCCCGCGAGTACTGGAGCATCGATGCGCTGTGCGCGCATCCCTCGCAGCACTTCAATGCGCGCCTGATCAAGCTGGACGGGCAGAAGTTCGAACAGTTCACCGTGACCGACGGCGATACCGCCGAGGCCGCGCGCCTGCGCATCCAGCAGGCCGCCCAGGGCGCCCTGCACGTCACCGACGTGGTCAGCAAGGAGCGCAAGCGCCGCCCGGCGCCGCCGTTCACCACCTCCACGCTGCAGCAGGAAGCCTCGCGCAAGCTCGGTTTCACCACGCGCAAGACCATGCAGGTCGCGCAGAAGCTGTATGAAGGCATGGCGATCGGTGAGGAAGAAGGCACTGTCGGCCTGATCTCGTACATGCGTACCGACTCGGTGAACCTCTCGCAGGACGCGCTGGCCGAAATCCGCGATGTGATCGCACGCGATTACGGCATCGGCTCGCTGCCGGACCAGCCCAACACCTACCAGACCAAATCCAAGAACGCCCAGGAAGCGCACGAAGCCGTGCGTCCGACCTCGGCGCTGCGCACCCCGGCCCAGGTGGCGCGCTTCCTCACCGATGACGAGCGCAAGCTGTACGAGCTGATCTGGAAGCGCGCCGTCGCCTGCCAGATGATCCCGGCCACGCTCAACACCGTCAGCGTGGACCTGTCGGCCGGCAGCGAGCATGTGTTCCGCGCCAGCGGCACCACCGTGGTCGTGCCCGGCTTCCTGGCCGTGTACGAGGAAGGCAAGGACAACAAGAGTGCCGACGACGACGATGAAGGCCGCAAGCTGCCGGCGATGAAGCCCGGCGACCGCGTGCCGCTCGATCGCATCCTGGCCGAACAGCACTTCACCCAGCCGCCGCCGCGCTTCACCGAAGCGGCGCTGGTCAAGGCGCTCGAGGAGTACGGCATCGGCCGCCCCTCGACCTATGCCTCGATCATCCAGACCCTGCTGTTCCGCAAGTACGTGGAGATGGAGGGCCGCAGCTTCCGCCCGTCCGACGTCGGCCGCGCGGTCTCCAAGTTCCTGTCCAGCCACTTCACCCAGTACGTGGATTACGACTTCACCGCCAAGCTCGAAGACGAGCTCGATGCGGTGTCGCGTGGCGAGGAGGACTGGATCCCGCTGATGGCGCGCTTCTGGGAACCGTTCCACAAGCTGGTCGGCGAAAAGAACGAATCGGTCGATCGCGCCGAGGCCAGTGGCGCGCGCGAGCTCGGCACCGACCCCAAGACCGGCAAGCCGGTCAGCGTGCGGCTGGGCCGCTTCGGGCCGTACGCGGCGATCGGCAGCACCGCCGAGGACGCCGAGGACAAGCCCAAGTTCGCCTCGCTGCGCCCCGGCCAGTCGATGCACACCATCTCCCTGGAAGACGCGCTGGAGCTGTTCCTGATGCCGCGTGCGCTCGGCCAGGACAAGGACGAGGACGTCAGCGTCGGCATCGGCCGGTTCGGTCCGTTCGCCAAGCGTGGCAGCACCTATGCCTCGCTGAAGAAAGAAGACGACCCGTACACCATCGACCTGGCCCGCGCCGTGTTCCTGATCGAAGAGAAGGAAGAGATCGCGCGCAACCGGATCATCAAGGAATTCGACGGCAGCGAGATCCAGGTCCTCAATGGTCGCTTCGGCCCGTACATCAGCGACGGCAAGATGAACGGCAAGATCCCGAAGGATCGCGAGCCCGCCTCGCTGACCTTGGCCGAAGTGCAGACGCTGATGGAAGAAACCGGCAAGCCGGTGCGCAAGGGCTTCGGCAAGAAGGCCGCCAAGAAGGTGGTGGCCAAGAAGGCACCGGCCAAGAAAGCCGCCGCTGGCGAAGCGACCAAGAAGACCGCCACCAAGAAGGCTGCGGTGAAGAAGGTTGCCAAGAAGGCCACGGCGAAGAAGGCCACCAAGAAGGTGGCCAAGAAAGCCGTGAAGAAGGCCGTCAAAAAGGCCTCCTGACCGCCCTGGTTGACCCCTCCCGCCACGGCGGGAGGATAATGCGGGCCATGCACCCGGGTCGCCTGTAATGAACGAACTCACTGTGGACACTGCCCTGCCTGCGCTGCGCGCCGGCGGGGTGATCGCCTATCCCACCGAAGCGGTCTGGGGGCTGGGCTGCGATCCCGCGCACGAAGCGGCGGTGATGAAGCTGCTGCAGCTCAAGCAGCGCCCGGTCGAGAAGGGGATGATCCTGGTTGCCGCCGATCCGGCCCAACTGGATGGCTGGGTGCGGATGGATGCCCTGCCGCTGGATCGCCAAGGCGCGGTCCTGGCCAGCTGGCCCGGTGCCAACACCTGGATCCTGCCCGCTGGCGAACGTGCGCCGCGCTGGATCACCGGCGAACACAGCGGCATCGCGGTGCGCATCAGCGCGCACCCCCTGGTCGCCGCGCTGTGCCGCGCCTGGGGCGGCCCACTGGTCTCCACCAGTGCCAATCTCGCCGGCGAGCCGCCAGCACGCACACGCGCCGAACTGGACCCGCGCCTGCTGGCGTTGCTGGATGGCCTGATCGATGGGCAGACCGGTGGCCTGGCGCAGCCCACGCCGATCCGCGATGCGCTCAGCGGCCAGGTATTGCGCAGCTGAGCCGCCTTTTGCGCGCGGGCGGGCAAAGCCGCACACTGGCCGCATGACCCTGCGCCCTGCTCTGTGGTTGTCCCTGCTCACGTTGCTGAGCCCTGCCGTGCCCGCCGCCGCGCAGAGCGACAACGTGCGCGTCTACCGCTGCGTGGGCAGCAACGGCGCCGTCTCGCTGCAGGACGTGCCATGCCGCGAGGGCCGGCAGGAAGTCCGCGACCTGCAGCGCCCACGCGACCCGGCCCCGCAGGTAGTGCGCAGCGACCGCGCGCCCGACCCGATGCCTGCCCCGCGCGCACCCGAGCGCGAGGTGCGCTACGTGCACGTGCAGCCGCCGCAGCCGATGTACGAGTGCACCACCAGCGAGGGCGACAGCTACGTCAGCGACAGCAACGAGGGCAATCCACGCTGGGTGCCGATCTGGACCGAGGCCTATCTGCCGTATCCACCTGGCCCGAGGCCGCCGTCGGGTGGCTATCGGCCGTCGCGTCCGCTGCCACCGATCGCACCGATGGGCAGCGGTTCGGTGAGCAGCAGTGGCGGTGCGGTCTCGGTGACCGGCACCGGCTCGCGGGTGGGCGGCAGCATCAGCATCGGCGGCGGCAGCTCGCACTGGCAGGGCGGTGGGTATCCGCATCCGGGGTTGGGCAACAGCGTGGTGGTACCGGCCGGCAACGTGCTGGTGCGCGACGAATGCCATGCGCTGCCCGCACAGGAAGTCTGCGCGCGGCTGAAAGACCGGCGCTGGGCGCTGATCCGCCGCTACAACAGTGCGCTGCAGAGCGAACGCGACGCGCTGACCCGCGAGCAGCGCGGGATCGATGCGCGCCTGGACCAGGACTGCGGGGGGGCATGACACGCTGCCTGCTGCTTCTGTTGCTTGTGAGCCTGCCCGCTGCGGCGGACGAGGCGGTGTTCTTCCGCTGCACCGATGCGGGCGGCCAGTTGACCATCCAGAGCGTCGCCTGCCCCGCTGGCAGCGAGCAGCGCATCCAGCGGATCAGCGCGCCGGTGCGTGGCCCGGCAGCCGTGGAGAATGCGCCGGCTGCGCCCACCCCTGACTACCGCATGCCGCCGTTGCCGCAGGACGGCGACGAAGACAGCGGCCTGCTCGACAGCGCAGCGCTGCGCCCGGCAGCCGCGGCGGAGGAGCCCGACGACGCCCGCCCACCCAAACCGCCGCTGCCGGAGATCTACCAGTGCGTTTCTGCCGATGGCGGCCGCTACCTGCACGAGCGCGAGCCGGCCCCGTCACGCTGCGAATCGCTGGCCCTTACCGGCCTGGGGGGCAGCCATGCGCCGAGCAATGCAGCCAGCTGCGAAGTGGTGCGCGATGCCTGCGAGCCGGTAGCGGAGCAACAGCGCTGCAGCAGCTGGCAGCAGCGCTTGCGCGATGCGCGCGGGCGCGAGCGCTTCGCTGCGCCGGAGAACCAGGCCGCGGCGACCGCCGAACGTACGCGGCTGGAAGCCGTGTTGGCCGAGAGCGATTGCCCCGTGCCATGACCGGGTTTAACCCCGCGTCGTGACTGGATTCACCGTGCGTCATGACCGCGTTCTGCCGCGCACCCTGTGACCGGCAGTGCCGGCCGCTGGCCGGCTCAGAACCCGTAGCGCAGGAACCCACCGTCCACCGCGATGCACTCGCCGGTGACATAGCTGGAGGCTGGCAGGCACAGGAAACCGACCGCCGCCGCCACCTCTTCGGGCTCGCCGATACGGCGCATCGGCGTGCGGTCGATCACCTGCTCGTAGTAGTCCGGATCGGACAACGGCCCGGAGGTCCGCCGGGTGCGGATGTACCACGGCGCCACGGCGTTGACGCGGATGCCGTCCTCTGCCCACTCCACCGCCAGATTGCGGGTCATCTGGTGCATCGCGGCCTTGGTCATGCCGTACACCGCGCCGCTGCGCACGTGGGTCAGGCCGGACACGCTGCCGACGTTGACGATCGCCGAGGCCGCGTGCCGCGCCAGCAGCGGGTGCGCGTAGCGCGACAGCTCGAACGCCGAAAACAGGTTGGTCTCGAAGATCCCGCGCCACTCGTCTTCGGTGTATTCGGTGGCCGGCTTGCTGATGTTGCCACCGGCGTTGTTGACCAGGATGTGCAGCCCATCGCTGTGGTCCTCCACCCAGTCCAGGATTTCGCGGCGGTCCTCGTCATCGGAGACGTCGGCAGCCAGCCCGTGGATCTCACGATCCGGGTAGGCATCAGCCAGTTCATCGCGGGCCATCTCCAGCGCATCCGCATCGCGGCCGACGATCAGCAGGTCCGCACCGAAGCCTAGCAGTTCGCGCGCGATCGCCAAGCCGATGCCGGCACTCGCGCCGGTGATCAATGCGGTCTGTCCATCCAGTCGCCAACGTTGCGCGCTCACGTGCTTCTCCTGCGGTGATCCATGGGATGCAGCACCCACGGTGCGGCCCGGATAGGATAACGCGCGATGGCCGGCCTACCGGACGCCATCACGCGCAAGGCGCGAGGCGGTGGGACACTGATGCTCCGCTACCGGCTCACCGAGGGAGGTTGCCATGACGATCCGTATTGCCCTGCCGCTGCTCGCGATGATCGCGCTGAGCGCCTGCAACCGGCCAGTGCCGCCGGCACCGGACACACCACCGGAACCGCAGGCCACTGAACTGCGCGATGCGATCCAGGCACCGATCGACCGCGCCAAGGCGGTCAGTGACACCCTGCAGCAGTCCGCCGATGCCCGCGCCGCCGAAGCCGACCGCGCCAGCGGTGACACGCCACCGCCCAGCCCCTGACACCCATCGGCCGGATGGCAGAACGCCCGGCACAGGCCGGGCGTTCGGGTGTCACACAGTACCGCTGAGGCCGCTTACAGACCGCAGAAGCAGTACACCAGCGTCTTGACCGGCGCGGCGTTGTTGCGCGGGTCGCGTGCGGCGTCCTCGACGAAGCGCAGCTGGGTGTCCAGCTCCGGCATCGAACGGGCCAGCATCAGACGGGCCATGCCCGACTCGCCCAGCATCCAGGCACCGGCATGGCTGCCGGCGAAGCCGCTGAGGAACTGCGCGAACGGCGTGGCCGCCTTCTCGATGTAACGCACGCGGAACTTGCCGGCCTCACCAAGCTTGGCGCGGCTGGCGGCATCCGCCACCGCGGCCTTCAGGCCACCGAAGTCATCGACCAGGCCACGTTCCTTGGCCTGCGCACCGCTCCACACACGACCGCGGGCGACTTCATCAACCGCTTCCACCGGCTTGTTGCGCGCGGCGGCGACCTTGCCGGTGAAATCGGCGTAGCCCTTGTTGATCACCGACTGGATGACCTGGCCCACGGCCGGGTCCATCGGGCGGGTGATGTCGAACGCACCGGCGAAGCGGGTGGTGCCCACGCCATCGGTATGCACGCCGATCTTGTCCAGCGAGCGGGCCACGTTCGGGATCATCCCGAAGATGCCGATCGAACCGGTGATCGTGGAGGGGTCAGCGTAGATGCGATCGGCATTCATGCTGATCCAGTAACCGCCCGAGGCGGCCAGATCGCCCATCGAGACCACCACCGGCTTGCCGGCTTCCTTCAGCGCGACCACTTCACGGCGGATCTGCTCGGAGGCGAACACTTCACCGCCCGGCGAGCTCACGCGCAGCACCACGGCCTTCACGTCCTTGTCGTCGCGCGCTTCGCGCAGCAGGGCCGAGGTCGACTCGCCACCGATGCGGCCGGCCGGCAGATCGCCACCGGAGATTTCACCGGACGCCACGATCACCGCCACCTGCGGACGCGAATCCACCGGCGAACGGCGGCCATCGAGCACGCTCAGGTAGGCATCCAGATTGACGTTGCGGTAGCCACCGTCCGCGTCGTCGTCGGCGATGCCGCGCTCGGTGAGCAGGGTGTCCACTTCCTCGCGCGTCTTCAGGCCGTCCACCAGCTTCTGCTGCAGGGCGAACTTGGCCAGGTCGCCACCAGCGGCGGCGATGCCTTCGGGCATGGTATCGATGCCGGCGGCCAGCTGGGCCGGGTCGAGCTTGCGTGCCTTGGCGATGTCGGCCAGGTAGCGCTGCCACACATCGTTCATCCAGAACAGGTCGGCTTCCTTGGCCTGCGGCGATGCGGCGTCCAGCACGTACGGCTCGGCGGCCGACTTGTACTCACCCACCTTGAACAGGTGCACGTCCACGCCCAGCTTGTCCTGCAGGCCGGTGCGGAAGTACTGGCGATAGCGGCCCAGGCCCTCGAGCACCACGCCGCCCATCGGGTCCAGGTAGACCTCATCGGCCTGCGAGGCCAGCAGGTACTGCGACTGGCTCATGTTCTCGCTGAAGGCCACGACCTGCTTGCCGGCGGCACGCAGTTCCTGCAGCGCTACGGTCACTTCGCGCATCGAGGCGAAGCCGCTCGGCTGCAGCTTGTCCAGCTCCAGCACCACACGCTCGATCTTCTTGTCGGTCTTGGCCGCCTCCAGCGCGCGGATCAGATCACGCAGCTGGATTTCTTCGGCGCCCTTGTCACCGACGGCCTTGCCCAGCGCGCGGCTGACCGGATCGGCGCTGAACTGCTCGACCAGCCGACCTTCCGGCGCGATGACCAGCGTGGTGCGGTCCTGCAGCGACGCCTTCGAGGTCGCGCTCTTGCCCATCGCGACGATGAACAGGATCAGGATCAGGAACAGCAGGCCGAAGAACACCAGGTTGAGGATGAGCCGGCGGGTAAAGTTCATCACATCCCACAGCCCGATGAAGAAGCTGGCGACGGGATTGCGACGCGCGGGTTGGTTCATGGGGGTAACTCCAGAGTGGCTTCTTGCCGTGGTGCCAGAATAGCCGTTGCCGGGCGCGCCGGCATCGGACACAAGTCAGGGGGTCGAGGGGAGGCCGGCACGGGCGCTGCTCACGCGCAGGCGCCAGGCCATGAGGATCGCGGCGGCGGTCAGGCCCAGGATCAGGCCCAGCCACATGCCCTGCGGGCCCATGCCCAAGCCCAGTCCCAGCCCGGCGCCGAGCGGCATGCCCAGGCCCCAGTACGAGAACATGGCGATGAACATCGGCACGCGGGTGTCCTTCAGGCCGCGCAACGCACCGGCCGAAAGCACCTGGATGCCATCCGGGAACTGGAACGCGGCTGCATACAGCAGCAGGGTCGAGGCCAGTGCAGCCACGCCCAGATCGTTCGTGTAGACGCCGACGATGGCGTCATGGCCAAGCAGCAGCACCAGCGCCGACAGCGTCTGGGTGCCCAGGATGATCAGCAGCCCGGCGATCGCCGCGCGGCGCACACCCAGCCCGTTGCCGCTGCCGACCGCATGGCCGACCCGCACCGTGGTGGCTTCGGCCACGCCCATCGGGATCATGAAGCACAGCTGCGCCACATTGATCGCGATCTGGTGCGAGGCCGCTTCGGTGGCGCCGAGGCGGCCGATCAGCAGCGCGGTGACGATGAACAGGCCGCCTTCCATCAGCACGGTGATGCCGATCGGCAGGCCGGTGCGCAGCAGCTCCCAGATCGCGCTCCAGCGCGGCGCGTCGAAGTGCGAGAACAACTGCAGGTGGGCGAAGCGCTTGGTCTTCCACAGGTAACCGGCAAAGCACAGCGCCTGCAGCCACATCATGATCGCCGAGGCCATGCCCAGGCCTTCGGCGCCCAGCTCGGGGAAGCCGAGCTTGCCGTAGCAGAGCACGTAGCCCAGCGGCGCCAGCACCAACAGGCCACCAAAGCCGAGCAGCATGGTCGGCAGCGTCCAGTGCATCCCTTCGCTGAGGTAGCGCATGCAGAAGTACAGCGTCAGCGCTGGGCCGCCCCAGCGCACCGCATGCAGGAACGCGGTCGCGCCGGGCACGATATCCGGCGCGATGCCGAACGCCGGCAGCAGCGGCGGCACCACCGTGAGGAAAGTGAACATGATCAGCCCCAGCCCCAGCGCCAGCCACAGCGCCTGGCGGAACAGCGGACCGATCTCGCGCTCGCGGCCCGCACCGTGCAGCTGCGACACCGAGGCGGTCAGCGAGATCAGGGTGCCGATCGGGATCAGCATCGGCAGCCACAGCAGCGCCGTGCCGATGGTGACGGCCGCGAGGGTGTGGGTGCCGTGGTGACCGGCGATCACGTTGTCGACGAAAGAGATCAGGCCGGTGGAGACATGGCCCAGAACCAACGGCAGCGCGAGCAGACCGGTGGCGCGCACTTCCCGGGAGAGGCGCGGCGTGGAGGAAGCGGTAGACATGGGAGTCACAGACGGCAACTACGGTCGCGCGCGGAGGGCACAGGCACCGGGTTGCGGCCCGCCATCTTACGCGCGCGGCCGGGGAAAAGCCGCGCTTTCAGGTAAACGGGCCGAAGCCGTCAGTGGCCCACGTTCTCGCGCAGCCAGCTGTCCCGTGCGGCCGGCGCCACGCCAAGGAATTCGGCGCGCACGCGGTCGCGGTCCTGCGGTGGAGTGCGCTGGGCGACCAGGGTCAGCTGGGTGAGCTGGGAGGGCGTGAGCTGGCGCAGCACCGCCAGCGCGGTGGGGCGCTGCTCGGCCGGCAGATACCCGAACAGGCCCTGCAGCTTGGTGAACTCATGCCCGAGCTGTGGGCCAAGCAGCCAGCCGTCGCGGAAGCGCTGGTCCTGTTCGGCGAAGCGCTGGCGAAGCGCCTGCTGCTGGGCCGGCGGCAGCGCCGCCACGCGCGCCGCCGCGGCGCGGACACGGGCACGCTCGCTTTCGGTCATGGCCTGCCAGGCGGCATAGCGGCTGCGCAGCTCGCGCAGCTGGGCCGGATCCAGCGCTGCGGGGGTGGTCGGGATCGCCGGTGCAGTGGCACTGGCCGGCGCCGGCACCGCGAGCGGCACCTCCACCCGGTTGGGGGCGGCGATGGCCGCACTGGAAAGCCCGAGGGCGATCAGCAGGAAGACAGGCTTACTCATCGGCGGCAGCCGTCTCCAGGCCGGCGGTAGCGGGTTCGGGGCGGCTCGGCTGGGCCTGGGATTCATCCACGGGCACGGGGCCACCCGCAGCAAACCATGCGTACAGATCGGCATCGCGGGCGGTCGGCAGATCCGGATCGGCCAGCATCGCCGCGTCCGTGGCCGCGTAGGGCGAGGCGGTCGGCGCCACGGTCGGCAGGTCGGCCGCCGGCAACGCTTCGACCGTGACCGGGCCGGCATCGGCGACGGCACCTTCGGGGGTATCGGCCATGGGCTCGCCACCCTGACGGGCGTGTTTCCACCACGCCGCGCCGCCGAGCAGCACGCCGGCAGTGACGGCCACGATCAGCACGCCCTTCCACGGGAAACGACGGCCGCGCTGGCGCTTGAGCGGACGGCGCTGGGTGGGGGCATCGGACTTGACCGGCGTGCGCCAGGAGGCGGTATCGGGTTGCTGGCTGGCCGGGGCCGCCACCGGTTGCTGCAGGCGCTGCAGCCGGCTGGCGGGCAGATCGCGGATACGCAGCTGGACCTGCTCGGCCAGCGCGCGCCAGCCGGCGGCATCCGGGTTGCCATGGGCATCGCGCGGGCAGGCATCGGCCAGTGCGTGCTGGTAGTCGGCCATCGGCAGATCCAGGATCTGCGCGGCCGCGGCTTCATCCAGCCCGCCACCGATCCGTAGCACAAACGCCAACCGTGCCGGCGGGGTCAGCCCGGCCAGGTGCTCCAAGGGGGCAGGCCAACGGCCTGCGGCCGGCTCGCGCAACGGCGCGCGGTGCACCAGCAGCGACCAGAACCGCTCCGGCCACTGGGCCATGGGCAGATCGCTGGCGATGCCGGCGAAGGCACGCATGACGGCGACCAGCGCCTGTTCGGCGACGGTCGGGTCGCCGCACTGCAGCTCGGCCACGACCAGGGCGCGGCGTTCAACGCCACGGAGAAACGCCGACAGCGCGCCGGCTGCGGTAGAAGAAACGGGGGCGGGCGCAGCCGTCATAGCAACTCCATCATTGTGTGGAAATGATAGCGATTGCGTCACTCCAGCGGCGCGCGGATGTTCATTTCCTGTGAGCGGCCACGCTCCGCAAAGCCTTCCGGCGCAAAAGGTTGTGCACAGCACCACGCAAAACCGGGGTAGAACCACACGTGAGCCCCACGTCAAGTCTGTTTCAACTTTGTTTCACAGCTATGTTGTTGTTTTTATTGCTTATTGTTGCTTGGCTATTTTTTGACCAACCTGAGCAGAACGTCGGAAGTTCCTGACGCAAGGCGGTCACATACGCAGTGGCACACAGACTTATCCACAGAAGATGTGGATAAGCCTGAATCTCCAATCAAGTCGGATATTTAGGTGGGATTTATGATTGGGCGCGCACCCGGTTGAGACGGTGAATGGGCGTGATCCGCTCCGCCCCTGCCCGCTACACTGGCCCGATGACCTCCTCGTCTTCGACCCTGCGCGTCGCCCTGCCGGTGCCGCTGCCGCACTTGTTCGACTATGCCCCGCCGCCCGGGCCAGCCCCGGACCCGGGGATGACCGGGCAGCGGGTCCGGGTGCCGTTCGGCTCGCGGGAGCTGATCGGCGTGGTGGCCGGGATCGGCCAGGTCGAGGACCCGGGCAGCCTGCGTGCCGCGATCGAGTGGATCGACACCACGCCGCTGGTGACCGGTGAGCTGTGGCGCTCGCTGCAGTGGCTGGCGCGCTACACCCATGCCCCGCTGGGCGAGGTGATCAGCACGGCCCTGCCCGGTCCGCTGCGGCGGGGTGAGGCCGTGCCGGACACCCATCAGTGGGGCTGGCAGCTGACGGCGGCCGGCCGCGACCCGCAGCCCAAGCTGCGCAGCGGTACCCGCCCGCAACGTCTGGCCGAGTGCCTGGCCGAGGGCGTGGTGAACGAAGACCGCCTGGATACCTTGATGGACGACTGGCGCAGCGCGGCCCGGTCGCTGGCCAAGCGCGAGCTGGTCGAACGGATCGCGCTGGCGCATTCACCGGCCATCGCCTCGCCGGCAAGCGGCCCCGCGCCCAACGCCGAACAGGCCGAGGCGATCGCCGCGATCACCGCCGCCGACGGTTTTGGTGCCTTCCTGCTCGATGGCGTGACCGGCAGCGGCAAGACCGAGGTCTACCTGCAGGCGATCGTCGCCTGCCTGGCACGCGGCAAGCAGGCGCTGGTGCTGGTGCCGGAGATCGGGCTGACCCCGCAGACGCTGTCGCGCTTCCGCAACCGCCTGGGCATTCCGGTGCATGTGCTGCACTCGGGCTTGAACGACAACGAGCGCGCCCGCGTGTGGGCCGCCGCCGCGCGGGGCGAAGCACAGGTCATCGTCGGCACGCGCTCGGCGGTGTTCACGCCACTGCCGCATGCGGGCCTGATCGTGATCGACGAAGAGCACGACGGCAGTTACAAACAGCAGGACGGCATCCGCTATCACGCGCGCGATTTCGCGCTGGTACGCGCCAAGGCACTGGACGTCGCCGTCGTGCTCGGCAGCGCCACGCCGTCGCTGGAATCGCTGCACAACGCGCATGCCGGCCGTTATACCCACCTGCGCCTGAAGCAGCGCGCCGGCGCCGCGCGCCCGCCGGTGGTGCGCGTGCTCGATGTGCGCAAACGACCGTTGCGCGATGGGCTCTCGCCGGAAGTACTGGCCGGCATCACCCAGCATCTGCAGGCCGGGCACCAGGTGCTGGTGTTCAAGAACCGCCGCGGTTATGCGCCCGTGCTGCTCTGCCATGACTGTGGCTGGACCGCGCCGTGCCAGCGCTGCGATGCGCCGATGACCGTGCATGCCGGTGGCCGGCGCCTGCAATGCCACCATTGTGGTGCGCGCCAGTCCGCGCCGCTGGCGTGCCCGGACTGCGGCAGCCTGGCGCTGCAGCCGCAGGGCATCGGTACCGAACGGCTGGAAGAACATCTGGTCGAGGCCTTCCCGGAGTTCCCGGTGATCCGCATCGACCGCGGCACCACCGGCAAGCGCGATGCGCTGGAAACCCAGCTGGCCTTGCTGGGCGATCGCGCGGGGATTCTGGTCGGCACGCAGATCCTGGCCAAGGGTCACGACCTGCCGAAGCTGACCCTGGTGGTAGTGGTCGGCATCGATGAAGGTCTGTTCTCGGCCGACTTCCGCGCCAGTGAAAAGCTCGCCCAGCAGCTGATCCAGGTCGCCGGCCGCGCCGGGCGTGCGGTGGATGCCGGCGAGGTCTGGCTGCAGACCCACCACCCGGGGCATCCCCTGCTGGAGACGCTGGTCAACGGCGGCTACCACGCCTTTGCCGATGCGGAGCTTCAGCAGCGCGAGGCGGCCGGTTTCCCGCCGTTCGCGCACCTGGCGCTGCTGCGTGCCGAAGCGCAGCAGGTGGAGCATGCCAACGCGATGCTCAGTGCGGTGCGCGCGTTGATTCCCGACGATGCCGCGGTGGAACGCTACGGCCCGATGCCGGCATCGATGCCCCGCCGCGCCGGCTACCAGCGCACCCAGCTGCTGCTGTCCTCACCCGCGCGACGCCCACTGCATGGCGTGCTGGACCAGGTGACGCCGCAGATCTCCGCGCTGCCGCAGGCACGCAGGGTGCGCTGGTCGCTGGATGTGGATCCGATGGATCTGTACTAGGCCGGCAGGTGCCGACCGTTTGTCGGCACGAGGTAGTGCCGGCCGCTGGCCGGCACCCCGATCAGGTCAACGCCGTCATGACCCCACGCTGGTACGCCGGCCGCTGCTTCAGCCGTTCGTACCAGGCGGCCAGATGCGGCAGGTCCGGCCGCTGGATCGGCATCTCGAACCAGGCATAGATGAAGGCGCCCAGCGGGATATCGCCCATCGCGAACTGCTCACCGGACAGATACGGCTGCCGCGACAAGGCCTCATCGGCCATGGCCAGCAACTCGCCCGAGCGCACCAGTGCGGCAGCGATGCGCGCCTCATCCCGATCAGCGGGCGCGGTCCGCAACGTGCCCCAGAACAGATCGCGGAACACGCCGGCGAAGGTCGAGGTGGTCCAGTCCATCCACTTCTCCGACTGCGCGCGCGCCACCACGTCCTCCGGGTACAGCGTGCCCAGCGCGTAGCGCGCGCAGAGATAGCGCACGATCGTGTTGGATTCCCACAGCGGCAGGCCCTGGTCCTCGATCACCGGCACCAGCCCGTTCGGATTCATCGCGCGGTACGCCGGCGACTGCGTGCCACCGAATGCACCGCCGACTTCGATCGACTCGTAGGGCGCACCGATCTCCTCGGCACACCACAGCACTTTGCGCACGTTGCTGGAATTGCGACGGCCCCAGATTTTCAGCATGATCGGACTCTCGTATCGGGCGATGCGCGGCACGGGGCGCGCGGTGCGGATACGATACGCCCAACGGCGGGCTGTTACTTCGTCGCCTTCGCCGCACTCTTCTTCGGCAGCGCGCGCACATACGTCGATTTGCCGTCCTTCTTCATCTCGAACAGGCCGGTCGCGGCCAGCAGATCGCTGAGTTTGCCGTACCCGTAATTGCGCGAATCGAAGGAGGCCTGGTTGCCGATCTGGCTGCCGACCGGGCCCAGGTGTGACCAGCCATCCTCGGCTTCGGCCGAGGTCACCGCGCGGCGCAGCATCTGCACCAGGCGGGTGTCGTTGCGCAGCTCCGGGCCGCTCTTGCGCGGGCGGGTTTCCTCGTTGTCCTGCTCCACTTCCTGATCGGCCGCATGCGGCTGACCCAGGGCTTCGATGTAGGTGAACTTCGAGCAGGCGTTGACGAACGGCTCGGGCGTTTTCTTTTCGCCGAAGCCGTACACCTTCACCCCGTCGGTCAGCAGGCGCATCACCAGCGGGGTGAAATCCGCGTCGCTGGAGACGATCGCAAAACCGTCCAGATTGCGGGCGTACAGCATGTCCATCGCGTCGATCACCATGGCCATGTCCGAGGCGTTCTTGCCGCGGCTGTAGGCGAACTGCTGGATCGGGCGGATCGCGTATTCGTGCAGCACCGATTCCCACCCTTTCAAGCGCGGACTCTTCCAGTTGCCGTAGGCGCGGCGGACATTGGCCACGCCATAGCGGGCGACTTCGGCCAGCACCGCATCGATCTTGGACGAGGGCGCGTTGTCGGCATCGATCAACAGGGCGATGCGCTTTTCCGGTTCGGACATCTCGGTCTCCTGGGCGGGATCGGATCGGCCATCGGGCAAGTGCGATGGCCCCTGAACCCAGTATCGGCCATCGACGTGAACATCGCGCTTCACGTGCGACCATGGGCCGCATCACGAGACGACCTGCGCCGCCCCCCGCCGGCGCCCGCCAAGGAGTGAAGCATGACCCGCGATCCCACGCCCCACCTGCTCATCATCGGTGGCGGTTTTGCCGGCCTCTGGGCTACCCGTGCCCTCACCTCGGCGCACGTGCGCATCACCCTGGTGGACCGTCGCAACCACCATCTGTTCCAGCCGCTGCTCTACCAGGTGGCCACCGCCGGCCTGTCCGCGCCGGATATCGCCGCACCGCTGCGCCACATCCTCGGCGACCAGCGCAACGTTGAAGTGCGGCTGGGCGAAGTGACCGACATCGACAAGGCGGCGCGCACCGCGACCCTGGCCGATGGCACGCAGATCGCCTACGACACCCTGATGCTGTGCACCGGTGCCACCCATGCGTATTTCGGCCACGACGAATGGGCGGCTGATGCGCCGGGCCTGAAGACGCTGGACGATGCCATCGCGCTGCGCCGCAAGCTGCTGCTCGCCTTCGAGCGCGCCGAGGCCGAACCCGATCCCGCGCGCAAAGCGGCCTGGCTGAGTTTCGCCGTGGTCGGCGGTGGCCCCACCGGCGTGGAACTGGCCGGTACCCTGGCCGAGATCGCACGGCATACGCTGCGCAATGAGTTCCGCCATATCGATCCTGCCTCGGCCAAGGTCCGCCTGGTCGAGGCCGGCCCGCGCGTGCTGTCGACCTTCCCCGAGGTGCTCTCGCTCAAGGCACGGCGGCAGCTGGAAAAGCTGGGCGTGGAAGTGCTCACCGGCACCCCCGTCAGCGACATCAATGCCGAAGGCTTCCAGCTCGGCGAGCGCTTCGTCGAGGCCCGCACCGTGGTCTGGGCCGCCGGTGTCGCCGCCTCACCGCTGGCGCGCACGCTGGACGTGCCACTGGATCGCGCCGGCCGCGTGCCGGTGCAGCCCGATCTCACCCTGGACGGCCACCCGGAGATCTTCGTCGCTGGTGACCTGGCCGCACTGACCCAGGCTGACGGCAAGCCGGTGCCCGGCGTCGCGCCGGCGGCCAAGCAGATGGGCAAGCACGTGGCCACCACGATCCAGGCGCGCCTGGCCGGCAGGCCCGCACCCGGGCCGTTCAAGTATCAGGACTTCGGCAACCTGGCGACCATCGGCCGCATGGCCGCCATCGTCCACCTCGGCCGGCTGCAGCTCTCCGGGGTGCTGGCCTGGTGGTTCTGGCTGGCCGCGCACGTGTTCTTCCTGATCGGCTTCCGCAACCGCGTGGTGGTGCTGTTGAACTGGGCGGTGGCGTACTGGAGCTACCAGCGCAGCGCCCGGATCATCTTCGGTGATGCACAGGACGATCGCCGGCCGAAACGACCGCCCACGCCCTGATCAGCCCTGCGACAGACATCCCCAGCCATCGACCTGGCCGCTGTAGGAGACCGCCTCGCTGGCGAGCAGACCTTCGAAGCCCGAGATGTTCTGGTGGGTCGGCAGCATCAGCGGATGCACCACCACCTGCCACGGGTAGTCGTCGTTGCCCTCGTACGCCGCGAAGGACACCTTCTGGTCGTTCTTGAGCAGGTGCACGGCGAAGGCGATCGCCACGTCCTGGGTCGGGAAGATCAGCGCGAAATCCACCTCGCGCGGAATCGACAGGTCGTCGCCATCCTGCAGCATGTTCCAGAGCACATCGCCATTCTCATCTTCCGGGTACAACGACAGATCGCGGGACATGGCACTCCAGGGCTTGGGCAAGCGGATCAACGAACGAGGGTCGATGGTATGCCGCCAACGAAGGCCCGAACAACCCGCACGCGGGGCTACGTGGGATCGGGCAGCGCCAGCCACGCCAGCTTGCGCTCGCGCGGTTGCCGCTTGAGCTGCCACTCGGCCTTCGACGCCGTCGCGCGGTCCGGGTAGGCGCGCATCGCCAGCACCTTCACCGGGGGGTTGGCCCGGGTGTACTTCGCCCCTTTGCCGGCGAGATGGGCCTGGAAGCGCGCGTCCACGTCGTTGCTGATGCCGGCGTAATAGCTGCCGTTGCGGCATTCAAGCAGGTACAGGTACCAGAGGGCGGGTTCAGCGGGCATACCGGGATTATCCCCCGGCACGGGCCCGGCGGCTGCTAGAATCCGCCCCGGATGCAGGAGAGAGGCGCCGCGCTGGCGCCCGCCGAAGGCGCAGGCTCCCATAATCGCTCAGGCCGGTGGCTGCACAGCCACCAACCATGCATCCGACACGCCGATCTGGAGAGAGGTCTTCAATGACCCGCCGAAGGGGCACGTGGCCTTGGCCACCGAACTCTCAGGCAAAAGGACAGCGGGAGCGGCAACAGAATCCCACCCCACGACAGTGCAGCGGCGCTGGCGTGATGCGTGTGCGTTTCCGTCCCCGCCTGACGTGCTTCCCGGAGCCACCCCCATGCTGCTCTCCCTGATCTACCTCATCGCCATCTCGGCCGAAGCCATGACCGGCGCGCTGTCGGCCGGCCGCCGCCGCATGGACCTGTTCGGCGTGGTCATCATCGCCTGCGTCACCGCGCTCGGTGGCGGCTCGCTGCGCGACATCGTGCTCGGCCATTACCCACTGGGCTGGGTGAAGCACCCGGAGTACCTGGGCTTCACCATCTGCGCGGCGCTGATCGCGACCTGGGTGGCGCGCTGGATGCACCACTTCCGGCGCACCTTCCTGGTCCTCGATGGCCTGGGCCTGATCGCGTTCACCCTGATCGGCTGCGCAGTCGCGCGCGAAGGCGGGCACACCGTGCCGATCATCCTGATCGCCGGCATGCTGACCGGTGCGTTCGGCGGCGTGCTGCGCGATGTGCTGTGCAACGAGGTGCCGCTGATCTTCCAGAAAGAACTGTATGCCGTGATCACCCTGCTCACCGGCGCGGCCTACCTGACCCTGCTGGAACTCGGTGTATCGCTCAACGCGGCCACGCTGTGGTGCCTGGGCGGTGGCTTCCTGTTCCGCCTGCTGGCCATCCACTTCAACTGGGAAATGCCGAAGTTCGTATACCGCGACGAGGTGCATTGAACGGAACGTTCAATGCACCGGTAGCACCCGACCGTTGGTCGGGTGGCCTGACACACGTTCAATGCACCGGTAGCACCCGACCGTTGGTCGGGTGGCCTGACATACGTTCAATGCACCGGTAGCACCCGACCGTTGGTCGGGTGGCGGCGTGTACCGACGGTATGCATGCGCCGCCCCGTGACCACCTTGGTCGGATGACGCAATGCACCCATCCGCCCGGGCCCTGCCCCGCCCCATGACCAAGGGCATGTGAGTGCAGGCATCCACACGCGGTACCATGACGCCCCCGCCCCTCCCGGGTCGGTATCCAGCCACGCTGCGGCATTCGACCAGCGGCCCCGCCAGACAACCCCACTTCGCCCCGCCTGCCCCCACGGGCCGGTAAACCATGGACGCGTTCGCCGTGTGGCGTGCGCGCAGGATGCCCCATGTCTGCCCCGCTCCCCTCGCGTTCCCGTCGTCTGTTCAAACCGCTGTTGGTCGTGGCCGTACTGGCCGCCGCCGTGATCGCCTGGCGGGTGTTGTCGCCCGCGCCGACCGCCGAGGCCGCGCCTGCGAGCACCGCCACCCCGGTGCGTGTGGCCACCGCGACGCGGGAAGATCTGGTGGTGCGCCTGAAAGCGCTCGGCACGGTGACCCCGTTGCATACGGTGAGCATCCGCAGCCGCGTGGATGGCGAACTGCTGCGGTTGGCATTCTCCGAGGGTCAGCACGTCACCGCCGGCGAGCTGCTGGCCGAGATCGATCCGCGCCCGTTCCAGGTGCAGCTGTCGCGTGCGCTGGGCACCCAGCAGCAGAACCTGGCCGAGCTGGACAATGCCGAAAGCCAACTCAAGCGCTTCGCCGAACTGCAGACCAAGCACTTCGTCTCCGCGCAGGACCTGAGTGATCAGCAGAGCAAGGTGCGCCAGCTGCAGGGCCGCCGCCAGACCGATCAGGCGGCGGTGGATGAAGCACGCCTGCAGCTGCAGTACACCCGCATCACCGCACCGGTGGCCGGGCGCATGGGCCTGCGCAACGTCGATGTCGGCAACCTGGTGCGCAGTGGCGATACCGAGCCGCTGGCCACGATCACCCAGACCACCCCGATCAGCGTGCTGTTCACCGTGCCCGAGCCGGACCTGCCGGCGGTGGTGGCTGCGGCACGCGCCAATCCGCAGTTGACCGTGGAAGCCTGGGACCGCGAGGAGCGCACCGCGCTCGGCGACGGCGTGCTCTCCAGCCTGGACAACCGCATCGATACCGCCACCGGCACGCTCAAATTGCGCGCGCAGTTCGCCAACGCCGATGAGTCGTTGTTCCCCAACCAGTTCGTCAACGTGCGCCTGCAGGTCAGCAGCAGCGATGCGGTGGTGATTCCCAACGCGGCCGTGCAGTTCGGCAGCAAGGGCAGCTACGTCTACGTGATCGCGGCCGATGACACCTCGTCGCTGCGCACCGTGGTGCTCGGCCCGGCCGATGGCGAGCGCGTCTCGGTGCGCGAAGGCCTCAAGCCTGGCGAGCGCGTGGTGGTGGAAGGCATCGACGGCCTGCGCGAAGGCGCCAAGGTCGAGGTGGTGGAGCAGGACCCGCCGCGGACCGGCGCATGAACCTCTCGCGCCCCTTCATCGAGCGCCCGGTCGCGACCACGCTGCTGATGGTGGCGCTGCTGCTGTCCGGCGTGATGGCCTACCGCCTGCTGCCGGTCGCGGCACTGCCGCAGGTCGATTACCCGATCATCCAGATCACCACGCTGTATCCCGGCGCCAGCCCGGATGTCACTACCAGTGCGGTCACCGCGCCGCTGGAACGGCAGCTGGGGCAGATCCCGGGGTTGAAGCAGATGTCCTCGACCAGCTCCGGCGGCGCGTCGGTGATCACCCTGCAGTTCTCGCTGGAGGTCGCGCTCGGCGTGGCCGAGCAGGAAGTGCAGGCCGCGATCAACGCCGCCGACAGCTTCCTGCCCGATGACCTGCCGGTGCCGCCGGTGTACCGCAAGGTCAACCCGGCCGATACCCCGATCCTGACCTTGGCGGTGACCTCGCAGGGGCTGTCGCTGCCGCAGGTGCACGACCTGGTCGATACGCGCATGGCGCAGCGGATCTCGCAGCTGCCCGGCGTCGGCCTGGTCAGCCTGGCCGGCGGGCAGCGCCCGGCAGTCCGCATCCAGGTCAATCCCTCCGCGCTGGCCGCCAACGGCCTGAGCATGGCCAGCATCCGCACCGCGATCGGCACGGCCAACGTCAACCTGCCCAAGGGCAGCTTCGACGGCCCGACCCGCGCGATCATGCTCGATGCCAACGACCAGATGCGCTCGGTGGCCGAGTACCGCGCCCTGATCCTGGCCTGGAAGGACGGCGCACCGCTGCGCCTGGGCGATGTCGCCACCATCGAAGATGGCGCCGAGAACCGCCAGCTGGCCGCGTGGTCGGGCACCACCCCGGCGGTGCTGATCAACATCCAGCGCCAGCCCGGCGCGAACGTCATCGCCGTGGTCGACCAGGTGCGTGCGCTGCTGCCGCAACTGCAATCCTCGCTGCCGGCCGGTGTGGATGTGGCCATCCTCAGCGATCGCACCGAATCGATCCGCGCGTCCATCCGCGGCGTGCAGCACGAGCTGCTGATCGCGATCGCACTGGTGGTGATGGTCACCTTCCTGTTCCTGCGCAACATCCCGGCCACGATCATTCCCAGCATCGCGGTCCCGCTGTCGCTGGTCGGCACGTTCGGGGTGATGCTGCTGGCCGGCTTCTCGCTCAACAATCTCACCCTGATGGCGCTGACCATCGCCACCGGCTTCGTGGTGGACGATGCGATCGTGATGCTGGAGAACATCGCCCGTCATCTGGAGCGCGGTGCCACGCCGATGCAGGCAGCGCTGAAGGGCGCCCGGCAGATCGGCTTCACCCTGATCTCGCTGACCCTGTCGCTGATCGCGGTGCTGATCCCGCTGCTGTTCATGGCCGACGTGGTCGGCAAGCTGTTCCACGAATTCGCGATCACCCTGGCGGTGGCGATCGGCATCTCACTGCTGGTCTCGCTGACGCTGACGCCGATGATGTGCGCGCGCCTGCTCAAGGCCGGTCATGCCACCCGCCGCGATGCGGATGGGCAGGAATCGGCGCAGCAGGGTGACCCGTTCGATCGCGTCGTGGCGGTCTACGATCGTCAGCTGCACTGGGTGCTGCAACGCCAGCCGCTGATGCTGGCCGCCACCGTCGCCACCCTCGTACTGACGGCACTGCTGTACGTGTGGGTGCCCAAAGGCTTCTTCCCGGTGCAGGATGCCGGGCTGATCCAGGGCATCAGCGAGGCGCCACAGTCGATCTCCTTCCAGGCGATGGCGCAGCGCCAGCAGGCGTTGTCGGCGGCGTTGCTGGAGGATGAGGACGTGGCCAGCCTGTCCTCGTTCATCGGCGTGGACGGCAACAACGCCACGCTCAACAGCGGGCGCCTGCTGATCGAATTGAAACCGCACGCACAGCGCGCTGCCGATGCGCAGGCGATCATCGCGCGGCTGCAGCAGCGCGTGGCGCATGTCCCGGGCATCAGGCTGTACCTGCAGCCGGTGCAGGAGCTGGGCATCGAAGACCGGATCAGCCGTACCCAGTACCAGTTCACCCTGACCAGCCCGGATATCGCGCAGCTGGAGACGTGGACGCCGCGCCTGCTCGAGCATCTGCAGCAGGCACCGGCACTGGCCGACGTCGCCAGCGATCTGCAGAACCAAGGGCTGCAGGCACACGTGGTGATCGACCGGGTCGCCGCCGCGCGCCTGGGGATCAGCGTGGAGACCATCGCCGATGCGCTGTACGACGCGTTCGGGCAGCGCCAGATCTCGACCATCTTCACCCAGGCCAACCAGTACCGCGTGGTGCTGGAAGCGCGCCCGGACGTGGCCTTCGGCCCGGATGCGATCGCACGCCTGCACGTCACCGGTCCGGACGGACGGCAGGTGCCGCTGGGCGGCATCGCACGGATCGAACAGCGCCCCGCGCAGCTGCTGATCAACCATGTCGGCCAGTTCCCGGCGGTGACGTTCTCGTTCAACCTCGCCCCGGAGGCATCGCTGGGCGAAGCGGTGGAGGCCATCGAAGGCGCCCGCGCCGCGATCGGCCTGCCGGCCAGCGTCGAACTGCGCCTGCAGGGGGCGGCCGATGCGTTCCGCGCCTCGCTGTCGAGCACGTTGTGGCTGGTGCTGGCGGCGGTGGTGGTGATGTACCTGGTGCTGGGCGTGCTCTATGAGAGCTTCATCCATCCGATCACCATCCTCTCCACCCTGCCCTCGGCCACCGTGGGTGCGTTGCTGGCGTTGCTGGTCAGCGGGCGCAGCCTGGACCTGATCGCGGTGATCGGCATCGTGCTGCTGATCGGGCTGGTCAAGAAGAACGCGATCATGATGATCGACTTCGCGCTGGAGGCCGAGCGCGAGCACGGCATGGCGCCGCGTCAGGCGATCCATCAGGCCGCATTGCTGCGCTTCCGCCCGATCCTGATGACCACGCTGGCCGCGCTGTTCGGCGCGATCCCGCTGATGTTCGCCAGTGGCTCGGGCGCGGAGCTGCGCCAGCCGCTGGGCCTGGTGATGGTGGGCGGGCTGATCGTCAGCCAGGTGCTGACCCTGTTCACCACGCCGGTGATCTACCTGTTCTTCGACCGCTTCCGCCAGCGCCCGGCGCCGGTGGCCGACGGGGCTGACGAGGCGCTGGCGTGAGTCCGCTGTCGCGGGCGATCGGCTGGTTCGTGCAGCATCCCGTCGCCACCGTGCTGCTGGCGGTGGCGGTGGTGCTGGCCGGCCTGCTCGGGCTGCGCCTGCTGCCGGTCGCGCCATTGCCGCAGGTTGATTACCCGGCGATCAACGTCAGTGCCAGCCTGCCGGGCGCGAGTCCGGAATCGATGGCGGCCAACGTCGCCACGCCGCTGGAACGAGCCCTGGGCACCATCCCGGGATTGACCGGGATCGACTCGGCCAGCACCCAGGGCTCGACCCAGGTCGAGCTCAAATTCGCGCTCGGCCGCAACGTGGACGATGCCGCGCGCGACGTGCAGGCGGCGATCAATGCCGCGCGCGCGCAGCTGCCCAGCGGCATGCCGGGCATGCCCCAGTACCGCAAGGTGAATCCCTCGCAGGCGCCGATCATGGCGCTGGCGCTGAGCTCGGACAGCCTCGCGCCGGGCCAGATCTACGACGTGGCCTCCACCGTGATCGCACAGAAGCTGGCGCAGATTCCCGGCGTCGGCGAGGTGCAGGTGGGCGGCAGCTCACTGCCGGCGGTGCGCGTCTCGCTCGATCCCAATGCCCTGAACCATCACCGCATCGCGCTGGACGACATCGCTGCGGCGATCCGCAACGCCAACGCGCTCAAGCCACTGGGCACGGTGGCCAGCCAGGCCCAGCAGTGGCAGCTGGAGGCCACGCTGCAGCTGCGCACCGCGGCTGAGTACCGCCGCCTGATCGTGGCGATGCGCGACGGCCGCCCGGTGTACCTGGAGGATGTGGCCGGGATCAGCGAAGGCGTGGAGGATCGCTATGCCAGCGGCTTCCACAACGAGCGCCCGGCGGTGCTGCTGATCGTCAGCCGCCAGCCGGACGCGAACATCATCGAGACCGTCGATGCCATCCAGGCGCAGATGGACACGCTGCAGGCACTGCTGCCGGCCGCCATCGACATGCAGGTGGTGATGGACCGCTCGCCGGTGATCCGCGCCACCCTGCGCGAGGCCGAGCTGACGCTGCTGCTGGCGATCGCGCTGGTGGTGCTGGTGGTGTTGGCCTTCCTCGGCCACTGGCGCGCGGCGCTGGTGCCGACCGTGGCGATTCCGGTCTCGCTGCTGGGCGCGCTGGCGATCATCGCCCTGCTCGGGTTCTCGCTCAACACGCTTTCGCTGATGGCGCTGATCGTGGCAGCGGTGCTGGTGGTCGACGATGCGATCGTGGTGCTGGAGAACATCGCCCGCCACCGCGAAGAAGGCGCTTCGCCGATGACCGCCGCGCTGCGGGGCGCGGGGGAAGTCGGTGCCACGCTGCTGTCGATGAACATCGCGCTGGCCGTGGTGTTCATCTCGATCCTGTTCCTGGATGACTTCGTCGAGAAGCTGTTCCGCGAGTTCTCGCTGACCCTGGTGGCGGCGATGGGCGTCTCGCTGCTGGTCTCGCTCAGCCTGACCCCGATGCTGTGCGCACGCCTGCTCGGGCAGCCGCGACCCGGCCCGGGCAATGGGCTGCAGCGCGCCGGTACCGCGCTGTTCGAACGCCTGCGCGGCGCCTATGTGGGCAGCCTGCAGACGATGCTGCGCTGGCTAGCGGTGCCGTTGCTGCTGTTCGCCGGCGTGATCGCGTTGAACGTGTGGCTGTTCCAGCAGGTGCCCAAGGGCATCGTGCCCAAGCAGGACACCGCCCAGCTGCGTGGCTTCGCGCGTGGCGACGACGGCCTCTCGTTCCAGGTCATGCAGCCCAAGATCGAGGCGTACCGCAAACTGCTGCTGGCCGACCCGGCGATCAGCGACATCATCGGGTACATCGGCGGGCGCAGCGGGGTCAACAACGCCTTCATCATGATCAAGATGACGCCACTGGCCGAGCGCAAGGTGTCCAGCCAGCAGGTGATCGACCGCCTGCGCAGCAACATGCCGAAGATTCCCGGCGGCGGCATGTTCCTGTGGGTGGACCAGGACATCAAGCTGGAAGGCAGCGGCGACAGTGGCCAATACGAGTTCCAGCTGCTGTCCGGCGAGCTGGAGCCCCTGCGGCAATGGGCCCCCAAGGTGGCCGACGCACTGCGCGCCCTGCCCGAGCTGGTGGACGTGGAATCCAAGGGTGACGAAGGCATGCGCCAGGTGGTGCTGGACATCGACCGCGACGCCGCCGCACGCTTGGGCGTGGACATGCGCATGATCGCCTCCGTGCTCAACAACGCCTTCAGCCAGCGCCAGGTCGCCACGCTGTACGACACCCTCAACCAGTACCGCGTGGTGATGGAACTGGACCCGCGCTATACCCAGGATCCCTCCACGCTGGAGCAGATCCACGTGATCGGCAAGGACGGCCAGCGCCTGCCACTGTCCTCGATTGCCAGCTGGTCCTACGGCATGGCACCGGACCGCATTTACCACAGCCAGCAGTTTGCCTCGGTCTGGATCGAGTTCGCCCTCGCACCCGGCGTCACCCTGGACCAGGCGGTGAAAGCCGTGGACCGCGCGATGGCCGGCATCATGCTGCCCACCCATGTGCAGGCCAGGCTGAGTGGCGAGGCCGGTGGCTTCGAGAAACTGCGTGAGCGTCAGCTGTGGCTGATCGTCGGCGCGATGCTGGCGGTGTACCTGGTGCTGGGCGTGCTGTACGAGAGCTTCGTGCAGCCGCTGGCGATCCTGTCCACCCTGCCCTCGGCCGGCGTGGGCGCACTGTTGGCGCTGATGGCGTTCGGCAACGAATTGAACCTGATTTCGCTGCTGGGATTGTTCCTGCTGGTAGGCGTGGTGATGAAGAACACCATCCTGATGATCGACTTCGCGCTGTCGGCCGAACGCGAGCGCGGGCTGTCGTCGTATGAGGCCATCTGCGAGGCGGCACGGCTGCGCTTCCGCCCGATCCTGATGACCAGTGTGGCTGCGTTGCTGGGTACGTTGCCGTTGATGCTGGCCACTGGCGAAGGCTGGGAGATGCGCCAGCCGTTGGGGATCGCGATTGTGGGTGGGTTGCTGGTGAGCCAGTGGTTGACGTTGTATACGACGCCGGCGATCTATCTGGCGTTGGCGAAGCTGCGGCGCACCCCGTGATCACCGGGCGCGCCGGGCACGGCCGGCATCCGCGGCGCCGTTATGTAACAGGCAACATCACCGTCATCGCATCCATGGGGGATTCAATGAACCCGTGCCTGAGATAGAACGCCTTCGCCATTTCATCCATGGCGTGGCACACCAACGCACGTGCACCGATCTCACGGCACACGTGGAGGGTGCGTTGCACGGCATCCTTAAGCAGCCCCGCACCGATACCCTGCCCGGTCCAATCCGCGTGTACCGCCAACCTGCCCAGTACGATGACCGGGATGGGATGGGGCATATTTCGCCGAATGCTGCCCGGCGCGACCCCGTGTGAAACCGCGCCGGCGGCGAGAGCGTAGTAACCCAACACGTTCTGTTGCGCATCACAGACCACAAAGCAGCGCGATGCCCCGGACACCTGGTTCCGGTGCGCCCGCTCCTGCAGCCAGCGGGTCAACGCCAAAGCGCTGCATCGAAAGTCGTCCACCCGATGCCCGCTGGCGAGCGCACACGGCACACCCAGCTGTACCACTCAGCGCTCCCAGGGTGCAGGCGTGTTCAGCAGCCGCCGGATGGCGGCATTGCTTTCCAGCGGTGCATCCAGCAGTGCGTTGAAGCGCTTCAGTTCTTGAGAAGTTAGCGAGAACTGGGTCTGATCTGCCAGCACCTCCCGCGCCTTGTCGCAGGCAGCGTCCAGGATGAACTCGGTGCGGCTTACGCCACTGATCTTGACCGCGCGGTCGATCAGCGCCTGTTTGTCGGCAGGTGCCCTGAAGTTGATGACTTTGCTGGGGAGAGCCATGGCGGGCGATCCAGGAGGTTGTATATACACTGTACACACACCTTGCGCTGCGCTCAACGTCGTGCTCCCCGTGGGTACCAGAGTGTTCACGCTACGTCGTTGATCCCCCGCGATACATAGGGAACGCCCGCATCAACGCGTAGGTAGACGTGCCACCTACGCCGTCACCGTGGTGTTGAAGCAGCGGCGACACGCCTCCGGTAGAGCCACCCATGGGGTGGCTCTACCGGGAAACGTCATGGCGCGATGGGCGAAGACGCACGGATCAATATGCGCCCGCCCATGCGACGCAGGTGGTTTCCTGCCCCGTCGTGGGCGCACCATCGGCTCACGCCGCTTCGCTGATCCGCACCGCCCGCCGCGCCCGCACCGCTTCAGCCAGACTTTCCAGCACGGCCAGCGAGCTGTCCCAGCCGATGCAGCCGTCAGTGATGCTCTGGCCGTAGGTCAGCGGCTGCCCGTCGACCAGGTCCTGGCGACCGGCCACGAGGTGGCTTTCCACCATGACGCCGACGATGCGCTCTTCGCCGTTGGCCAGCTGCGCGTTGATGTCGGCGATGACCTTGGGCTGGTTTTCCGGGTTCTTGCTGCTGTTGGCGTGGCTGGCATCGATCATGATGCGCGCGGCCAGGTGCGACTTGGCCAGGGTCTGGCTGGTCGCTTCCACATGGGTGGCGTCGTAGTTGGGCGTCTTGCCGCCGCGCAGGATGACGTGGCAATCCGGGTTGCCGGCGGTGGCGACGATGGCGGTGCCGCCTTCCTTGGTCACCGACAGGAAGTGATGCGGGTTGGAGGCCGCACCAATCGCATCGGCGGCGATCTTGATGTTGCCGTCGGTGCCGTTCTTGAACCCGACCGGGCACGACAGGCCCGAGGCGAGCTCGCGGTGTACCTGGCTTTCGGTGGTGCGTGCGCCGATCGCGCCCCAGGCCACCAGGTCGGCGATGTACTGCGGCGAGATCACGTCCAGGAATTCCACGCCGGCCGGCAGGCCGAGCTTGTTGATGTCGCGCAGCAGACCGCGCGCCACGCGCAGACCCTTGTTGATGTTGAAGCTGCCGTCCAGGTCCGGATCGTTGATCAGGCCCTTCCAGCCCACCGTGGTGCGTGGCTTCTCGAAGTACACGCGCATGACGATTTCCAGCTCGTCAGCAAAGGCGTCACGCAGCGGCTTGAGGCGCTGGGCGTACTCGATGGCGGCCACCGGATCGTGGATCGAGCACGGGCCGATCACTACCGCCAGGCGGTCATCGCGGCCGTGCAGGATCTCGTGCAGGGCCGCGCGCGAGGCGCTGACCGTGTCGGAGGCTTCATCGTCGCAGGGCAGCATGGCCAGCAGCTGGGCCGGCGGGGTCAACGGTTCGATCTTGCGGATGCGCAGGTCATCGGTGTGCGGGGGCATGGGGGAAAACTCCTTGGAAGTGGGGGTCCCCAGCGCGGCGGCAACAAAAAAGCCGCCAGGTGCGCTGGCGGCTTTCGGGAATGCGTCTGAAGGTTTCTTCAGGGTGAGCGCATGCCTTCCTCCGCCGGTGGCTTCGGAAAGTAATACCAAAAGTAGGCATTGGCGGGGCGTGCGTTCATTGGGGAGTATTGATAGCACAGCTTTTGTGCGGCGCAAAATGTTTCATTCGCAACTGGGCGGAGGGCGCTTGGGTAGTGGGTCGTTGGTCGGCAACCTCATGATTGCTGTACGAACGTATCGGGTCGAAATTCAGAGTCCAGACCGGACAGGGCTGCCTCCATCGGCGATCCTTTGTTCGTATGCGTCGCCGGGGTACCAGTAGGTAGAGCGCACCCCATCGTCCCCCGTTGCCTGATGCCGCTCCAGCAGTTCAGCATCCACCCAACTGCGCAAATGATCGCGATCTTCTCGGTACTGGAAGTTTGTACAGCGGACGTCGCCCTCCACATCGATTTCGTTCTGGATGGTGGCGATGAAGCGAGCCTCAAGATCTCCACAGACCTTCACGTGGTGTCCCGTCTCAAGGAAGGAGTCCACCTTGAAATGTCCGCCAATTGTCAACCCGCCATCATTGAGCGAGCATGCGTAGACGTGCTCGCATTCCACGTTATCGCGCACCACCACCCAGCCACCGCATATGAAATTCCTAGCCTTGAGGCTACCGAGGATAATGACGCCGGGCCATTCATCGGGCCAGTTCAGAACCAATGTTCCGTCTACGTCTAGATCGCCGTCGACTATCAGGCAATGGACGTCGTCATCGTTTCCCCAGTCCCCCTTTAGATGTGCACCGCATACGAGCTTTATCTTGCGCACGTCCTCCATGGCCTCGTGCGATGAAGGTGCAGCGAGCATTCGCTCCAGCAACGTATCGACGAACTCGGCGGATTCGGCGCCTCCCGAGCTCCGCAGCGAGTGCGAGTACAAGGCGCACGTGGCTGCGTAGTCTTCCAGCAGCGCCGCGCTCAACGGTGAATCCAGTTCCCCGGTCTCTTCAAGGACGGTCACCGCATCCTGCTCGATGACGCCACCGTGCCGGACCACAATCGCTCGGGCCTCTTCGATCGAAATCGACCTGGCAGAAATCCCATATTCGCTGTCGCTGGGAAACACTAGCATCGCCACCTCCCTGCATCTGAGATAACGATGATGATGGACGCAGCGCTTCGAGATCCATACAACTTCTTGAGAACTCGGGACCGACTCAGGCAGCCATCATGCGTCGTGGGCGCCTGATGTTGATTGAGGCCCAGAGCATTAAAGCGAGCGCAGGGCGCGCTTGCGGATGTAGCTGTTGGCCGGGTGGTCGGCATGCTGGTGCTGCCAGCGGCTGCACAGCGCGCGGACCCAGTCGGGCTGGCTCTTGCCGGCATCGTTCAACCAGTTCCCCACCGCGTCCTGGACGTAGCGCGCTTCATCGCAGCACAGTGCGTCCAGCAGGTCCTGTGCATGGTGGGGTTCCTGCTTGAACAAGGTGATATGTGCGGCCCATACCCCGCGCGGGCGCAGTGCCTCACAAGCGAAGCGGCGCACGTTCGGCGACGCGTCCTGGACCCAGGCCTGCAGGTGCACGAGCACCCGCAGCGGCTCGGCGGCGATGTGGGGGCGCACGGCCAGCCACGCCCACTCGCGTACGCCAAAGTGCGGATCGTCGGCCAACGCGCGCAGGGCATCCAGCTTGCGCTCCAAGGTCAGCGCCGGATCGCTGCCGATCAGGTAACAGGCCCAGCCGCGCACGGTGTCGCTGGCGTGCCGTGACCAGTGGGCATGATCGCCATGCCCATGCGCGCGCAGCAGCGTGGCAGCGCCCTGCATGCGCAGGGTGATGCCCAGCTTGGCGGCGTTGCGCATCGGGGCCAGTGCCGAGGCTGGCAAGGTCGGCGCAACATGGGCCATCAGCCGGGCAAAATCGACGGCAAGCACTTCAGCCAGATGGGCCGCTTCGGCCTCGCCCCGATCCAGCTGGCCGCGCCGCTCGCGGGTGATCGGCGTTTTCATGAGGTGCGCCCCGCATCGGTGCGCGACCACACGCGCTGCAGCAGCGTGCCCAGCACTTGGCGTTCGGTGGCGCTGATGTCGGCAAACAGCGAGGCGATCCACTGCGTCTGCTGGTCGAACAGGCGCGCCGACAGTGTCTGCCCCGCCCGGGTCAGGCGCACGTGGATGCGCCGCTTGTCATCGGGGTCGCTGTGGCGGCTCACCAGCTGCTCGCGCTCCAGCCCGTCCAGCAGGCCGGTCACGGTGGCGCGGGTAACGCCGGCGCGCTCGGCCAACTGGTGGGGCGACAAGGCCGTATCCGCACCGCGCAGCAGGAACAGGAGCACGAAACGCCCTTCGCTCAGGCCCAGCGGTGCCAGACGACTCGCGCAGTCCTGGTCGATCGCGCTGGCCAGCGAAAGCACCTGGAAACACAGCGCCAATTCCCCCGTATCCGGCTGGCCACGTCGCGCCAGTTCGGTCAGGAAAGCCTGGTGTTTGATTTCCAGCATGCAGGCGGATCCGGAATAGTACGGCGGCTAATTATATCGTCGTTGCGCTCGGAGAGAAAGGCTCCCGCCTACGTTGCTGCTACTGCGGGCAACTTCAGCCGTACGATCAACCCGCTGCCCGGCCTGTCCAGCAGCGAGAGCTGAACTCCGCGCTGGCGTACCGCGCCCTGGACCACCGCAAGCCCCAGACCGGTCCCGCCGGTGGCGCGGTTGCGCGGTTGCGCGGTTGCGCGAGCCTTCATGCCGCGCTGGAAAGGCTGCATGAGCGCGTCACCGTGCCATGGCAGAGGCCCGGCCAGGCCGCTGAGGAAGTCCACACCGCGCAGGCGCGCGGACTGGATGCATTCGTCCAGCGGGGCCGCCATGTCCAGCGTCTGCATCGACGTAGGCTCCAGTTCGCCACGCGCGTAGTCGAGTACCTGTTCGGTCATCGCGTTCATGCGTTCGATGTCGGCCACCATCCGCGCCGCCTGCGCAGGCGGTGCGAACTCGGCGCGAAGGCGCGGCCCGCGTGCGCAGATGGTGCGCGAGTAGGGGTTTACGCGGGAGCCGTCCCGCGGCAGGATGAAGCCATCACCACCGACGCAAGGACAAGCGGATGGACCGTTCTCAAGCTGAAGCCGTGGCGGATGCCATGCTGCAACCCGAACCCAAGCGCGATGCCGTGCGGGCACGGCATCTTGCCAGCGCCGCACAACTGAAGCGTCAGCGTAAGGCTGCAGGAGCGGGCCTGGTCGGCATGGCCGCCGGCGCTGTGGTGGCCAGCCAGTTTCCGATGGCCTTTTCGCAGGGCATGCTGATCGGCGCGTTGCTGACGTATTTGCCCACCAAGCTATGGCTGGACCGGCGTGCACGCAACGCCGAAGCCGCCATCCGCGGCGACGGGCACGCCCAGCCATAGCGCAGGGATTCCAGCCACCCCCTTTACCAGTGCATACGCGCCGGCAAAGGCCCGTCATGCGAAGGAAACAACGGCAGTACGTACTCGGCCAGTTCCTGCAGCACCTCGCCCGCCGGGCGCTGCGAGAACTGGATGCCCAGCGCAGCATGGTTCACGCCGGCACGCTGCCACTCGCCCAGCAGATCGATCAATCCGTTGCGGCCGGTTCTCAGCGTGTAGCCGCCATTGAGCGGCGTGCGGGGATGGTTCGGGTCCTCGACCAGATCCAGCCATTCGTTGGTGACATGCGGGCGGAAGCCACCGTCGGGGATGAGACGGCGCCATGCCTGGATCTTGTCGGCCAGGCGCTGCGGTCCGCCCGCGTGATGGGTTGCCTCGGGATAGGTCAGCCAGCCATCGGCATGCTGCCCGACCCAGTCCAGTGTCTGGCGCGAGGTGCCGGTCACCAGCAGGGGAATCGCCCCGGCCACCGGCTTGGGCAACAGCTCTACGCCCTGCAGCGCGCCCAGTGGCGAGTCGATATGCAAGGGACCGTGCTGCATCAGCTGCCTGACGTACAGCACCGAATCGGCGAAGCGCTGGCCGCGGTCGGCATGCTCCAGACCGTACGCGGGGAACTCGACCGGACGATCGCCGGAGGCGATGCCCAGCACCAGGCGCCCACCGGACAGCTGGTCGATGGTGGTGGCCGACTTGGCCAGATCGATCGGGTGGCGCAGCGAGAAGATCGCACTGCCCGTGGCCAGCGCCAGCCGCTTCGTGCGTGCCGCCAGGAAGGCCAGATAGGTAAACGGATCGAACACCTGCCCGGCATCGCCGAACAGCGGATCGAACAGCGGCACATCGCGCACCCAGGCCGCAGCGAAGCCGTCACGGTCGAGCTGGCTCACCAGATCCGCCTGCCCGGCCAGCACCTGCATGTCGCCTTGATAGAAGCGCAGGGGCAGGAACACACCCAGCGTCAGCGCCCCCTCGCGGAACATGCGCTGGTAACCGGCATGGCGGGCGAACGTCGGTGCGGATGCGCCGGTCAGTGGCGCCTGCATCGGGGTGATATCAGTCAACAGGGTCATCGTGGTCGTTCCTGTATCAGGGGCCGGTGGCCGGTTCGGGGAGCTGCACGCCGCGCTGCACCGCAGGCCGCTGTGACATGCGCAGGTGCCATGCACTCACGTGCGGGTAAGCGCTGAAATCGAAGCCGATGAGCCGGGCGATATGGGTCCAGCCATAGCCGGCGATATCGGCGATGGAGTACGCCTCGCCTGCCAGCCATGGACCGTCTGCGAGGCGGTGATCCAGCGTGGCGAAGAATTCGGCACTCAGGCGCCGGTAGCGTTCGATCGCAGGCGCATACCGCTCCTGGGCGAACATCTCGAAGTGCACGCGCTGCCCCAGGATCGGCCCGACGCTGGCCGAGTGGAACATCAACCAGGTGATGGCCTCCCAGCGCGCGCGTGGCGCGTCGGGCAACAGCCGTCCGCTCTGCTCGGCCAGATACAGCAGGATGGCGGCGGATTCGAACACGGTGATACCCGTCGCCTCGTCGACCAGCACCGGAATGCGGCCGTGCGGATGCCGTTGCAGGAAATCGGGATGGCGGTGCTCACCTTCGTCGATGCGCACGTGATGCAGTACGTAAGGGAGGCCGAGTTCTTCCAGCGCGATGGTGATCTTGAAGCCGTTGGGCGAGCTGTCGGTGTACAGGTGCAGCGAAACGGGGGACACAGCGGTCTCCTTGGCAGGCGGAACAGCGGGCGGGGTTCGCGTAGCAGGGCTGGATCAATGCAGCTGGACTAAACGACATCGATTCAACATGATCACGATGCTACGCAGGCCAACGCGCTCTGTAGAACGATTCTTCCTGCACTGCCAAGAGAGAAAATCTAAGGTCATGGGCGCCGTCCTTCACCTGCTCGCACTGCGCGCCTTCGTCGAAACCGGTCGTCATGGCAGCCTCAAGGCCGCTGCTGCGGTCATGGGGGTCACCCCGGGGGCGATCAGCCAGCAGCTCAAACTGCTGCAGGCGCGCACCGGCGTTGTGCTGTTCACCCGCACCCCTCACGGGGTCGCACTGACCCCGGCGGGCACACAGGTCCACCCTGCCCTGCTGCGCGCGTTCGATCAGATCCAGGACAGCATGGCTACGCTGGAGGCCATCCATGCCCGGCAGACGCTCACCCTCAGCACCGTGCCCAGCTTCGCCGCGTCCTGGCTGGTGCCGCGGCTGGGGCGTTTCACCGAACGCCACCCGGCGATCGAAGTCCGCGTGGAGGCGTCGTCGGCGCTGGCGGATCTGCGTCGCGACCGCATCGACATCGCCATCCGCCACGGTCTCGGCGAGTATCCCGGCCTGGTCTCACGCCCGCTCGCGTCGCCGGTACTGTTGCCGGTGGCCTGCCCGGCATTGCTTGCCGATGGCCCACCGATCCGGTCGACCGCGGACTGCCTGCAGTACCCGCTACTGCAGGACTCGGACCGCAGCGACTGGTCGCTGTGGTTCAGCGCGCTCGGCCTGCCGCCCGATCCACGCATCGAGCGTGGTCCGGCCTTCGATGATGACGTGCTGCTGATCCGCGCCGCGGAAGCGGGCCAGGGCATCGCACTGGTGCGTGACCTGTATGTGGAAGCCGAAGTGGCCAGCGGGCGGCTGGCGGTCGTGCTGGATCAGCCGTGGCCAACGCGGTTTGCGTACTACGCCGTCACCCTGCCCGGCGCCGAGGAGAATCCGGCCATCGCAGCATTCCTGCGCTGGCTGCAGGAGGAGGTCGAAGCGGCGACCAGCGCGCTGTGAGCCCGTGATACGCGCACAAAAAAACCCCGCCTTCCGGCGGGGTTTTTCGTACTGCGTTGGCGCATGGCGGGTACCGACCAACGGTCGGTACCTACCGGACCGATGTGTGCCGACCGTAGGCCGGCCTCTACATCAGAAGTCCATGCCGCCCATGCCACCCATACCGCCCATGCCGCCGCCAGCTGCGCCAGCGCCGTCATCCTTCTTCGGGGCTTCGGCAACCATCGCTTCGGTGGTGATCATCAGGCCAGCGATCGAGGCAGCGTTCTGCAGCGCCGAACGGGTCACCTTGGTCGGGTCCAGGATGCCGAATTCCAGCATGTCGCCGAATTCGCCGGTGGCGGCGTTGTAGCCGAAGCTGCCGGTGCCTTCCTTGACGCGGTTGACGATGACCGACGGCTCTTCGCCGGCATTGGCCACGATTTCGCGCAGCGGGGCTTCCATCGCGCGCAGGGCGATCTGGATGCCGTGGTTCTGGTCTTCGTTGGCACCCTTCAGGCCGCTCAGCGCGGTGACCGCACGGACCAGCGCAACGCCGCCGCCCGGGACCACGCCTTCTTCAACGGCTGCACGGGTCGCGTGCAGGGCGTCGTCGACGCGATCCTTCTTTTCCTTCATTTCGATTTCGGTCGAGGCACCGACCTTGATCACGGCAACGCCGCCGGCCAGCTTGGCCACGCGTTCCTGCAGCTTCTCGCGGTCGTAATCCGAGGAGGTGTCTTCGATCTGGGTCTTGATCTGGGTGACACGCGCTTCGATGTTGGCCTTCTCGCCGGCGCCATCGATGATCGTGGTGTTTTCCTTGGAGACCTGCACCTTCTTGGCGCGGCCCAGGTCCTTGATCGTCGCCTTTTCCAGCGACAGACCGATTTCCTCGGAGATCACGGTGCCGCCGGTCAGCACGGCCATGTCTTCCAGCATCGCCTTGCGACGGTCGCCGAAGCCCGGTGCCTTGACGGCCACGACCTTCACGATGCCACGGATGGTGTTGACCACCAGGGTGGCCAGCGCTTCGCCTTCGATGTCTTCGGCGATGATCAGCAGCGGCTTGCCGGCCTTGGCGACGCCTTCCAGCACGGGCAGCAGGTCGCGCACGTTGGAGATCTTCTTGTCGTGCAGCAGCACGTACGGATCATCCAGGTCAGCGGTCTGCGACTGCTGGTTGTTGATGAAGTACGGGGACAGGTAGCCACGATCGAACTGCATGCCTTCGACGACGTCCAGCTCGTTGTCCAGGCCCGAGCCTTCTTCAACGGTGATGACGCCTTCCTTGGTCACGCGGCGCATCGCTTCGGCGATGATGTTGCCGATCGACTCGTCCGAGTTGGCCGAGATCGTGCCGACCTGGGCAATCGCCTTGTCGTCAGCGGTCGGCTTGGAGATGTTCTTCAGCTCGGCGACGGCGGCGATCACGGCCTTGTCGATACCGCGCTTGAGGTCCATCGGGTTCATGCCGGCAGCGACGGCCTTGGCGCCTTCGCGGATCAGGGCCTGGGCCAGCACGGTGGCGGTGGTGGTGCCGTCGCCGGCGTCATCGTTGGTGCGCGAAGCGACTTCCTTCACCATCTGCGCGCCCATGTTCTCGAACTTGTCAGCCAGTTCGATTTCCTTAGCGACGGAGACGCCGTCCTTGGTGATGGTCGGCGCGCCGAAGCTCTTTTCGAGCACGACGTTGCGGCCCTTCGGGCCCAGGGTGGCCTTGACGGCATTGGCGAGAACGTTGACGCCGCGAACCATGCGGGCGCGGGCGTCTTCACCGAAACGAATATCTTTGGCAGCCATTGCGATTACCTTTTTATGTAGAGCCGGGCCATGCCCGGCTGCTTGAACGGGAGGAAGTGCGGAAGCGCCGGCACGGGGCCGGCCGCATCACTCAGCCGACGATGGCGAGGATGTCGTCTTCGCGCAGGACCTTGAACTCGACGCCTTCGGACTTGTAGCTGCTGCCGGCGTACTGGCCGTAGATGACCTTGTCACCGACCTTCAGCGACGGCGCGCGCACGCTGCCGTTGTCCAGGGGCTTGCCCGGGCCGACGGCCACGACTTCACCCTTGGTCGACTTTTCCTTGGCGGAATCCGGAATCACGATGCCGCCGGACGAGATTTCGTCGGCTTCGATCGGCTTGACTACGACGCGGTCATGAAGCGGCTTGATGCTCATGTGAGACCCTTTTAAGTTGTTGATTGGTCTAGGAAAGTCTGGCGATGTTAGCACTCGCACAGGGCGACTGCCAGCCACGCTCACGAAAAAACCCGACGGTGCGGGACAGAGCAGAGATGGTGCTGGCCCCATCCCTTTCAAGGGCAGGCGACCGGTTTTTTTTGTCGATCCGGGCCCACGCGTGAATGTTTGACGCAGTTCTCAATGCGAAAGGTCGAATCCGACAGACCAATCGATGTGTCATCTGGATTGCGTAGATTCGAGCGGCACTGACCAATCACAAGGAGCCGTAGATGAGGTTGCTGACGCCGCTGTCCCTGGCCTGCCTGCTGATGCTGGCCACCAGCCCGGCCCGGGCCGATGTATTCATCAATGAACTGCATTACGACGACAGCACCCCGGCCGGAGACGTCGGCGAGGCGATCGAAGTGGTCGCCACCGCCGGTGAAGACCTGTCCGGCTACCGGCTCTATCTCTACAACGGCAGCAACCCTTCAGCCGCCGCGGTCTACGCCAGCGACGCGGTCCCGGCCGGCACCGCCAGCTGCGGCAGCGCCCGGCTGGCCACGGTCAGCTACCCGACCAACGGGATCCAGAACGGTCCCAACGACGGCATCGCCCTGGTCGATCCCAGTGGCAAGGTGGTCCAGTTCCTCAGCTACGAGGGCACCATCACCGCCGCCGGGGGTCCTGCGGCGGGCCTGACCAGCCAGAACCTCCCGGTCAGCGAGACCAACAGCACCGCCCCGGGCACCTCCCTGCAGCTGACCGGCACCGGCAGCCAGTACGCGCATTTCACCTGGGCCGAATCGGCCCCACAGAGCTTCGGCGCCTGCAACCACGGCCAGACCTTCAGCGGCGGCGGCCCGACCGGCCCGAATACCGCGCCCTCGGTCACCGCCACCACCCCCGAGCAGGGCGCCAGCACCTTCCCGGCCGCCGCCGACCTGAGCGTCACCTTCAGTGAGCCGGTCACCCTCGCCAGCGGCGCCTTCGCGCTGAGCTGCGGCCAGTCCGGCACGGTCCTCCTGAGCCACCCGACCACCGGTACCCGCTTCACCCTGGCCACCAACACCGCGCTGGTGGCCGGTGAAGCCTGCCGCTTCGATATCCGCGCCACCCGCGTGAAGGATGCCCAAGGCGCCCGCCCGGCCGCCGATACCCGCATCGCCTTTACCGTGGCCACCGCCACCACGCCCGATCCGGGCAACCCCGGCACGCCCGGCGAGTACTACGCCCGGGTCAACACCTCCACCCCCAGCCAGTTGCGCTGCTCGCTGCACGAGACCATCAAGGGGCACACCGCCTACCCCTACAGCGGCTCGGGCACCAGCACCTGGACCATCCTGGAAATCGCCGACGAAGATCCCAACAACAGCGGCAAGATCCTCGATGCCTACCGCAACCGCAGCTACACCAAGGTCAGCGGGCGCGCAGGCACCGGCAGCGGGCTGACCTACAACCGCGAGCACACCTGGCCCAACTCGCTGGGCTTTGCCAGCACCACCGGCGACAAGGGCCTGCCGTACGCGCCGTATACCGACACCCACATGCTGTACCTGACCGATGCGCAGTGGAATGCGGACCGCGGCAACAAGCCGTTTGCCAAATGCGACAGCAACTGCGGTGAACGCGCGACCGAGGCCAACAATGGTTTCGGCGGCGGCAGCGGCGGCTACCCGGGCACCTCCAACTGGGTGCGCACGCCGGATGGCAATGGCGGCTCGTTCGAAGTGTGGGGCCACCGCAAGGGCGATATGGCGCGTGCGGTGATGTACATGGCGATCCGTTATGAAGGCGGTAAAGATGCCAAAACCGGGCAGTCCGAGCCGGACCTCGAGTTGACCGACGACCGCAGCAAGATCGTCAAAACGTCGGCCTCGCCGGCTTACATGGGCCTGCTCTCGACCCTGATCGACTGGCACCTGTCCGACCCGCCGGACGCGGCAGAACGCGCTCGCAACGAGGTGATCTTCAGTTTCCAGGGCAACCGCAATCCGTTCATCGACCACCCGGAGTGGGCCACCCCGACGCTGTTCACCTCGGCCAAGCCGACCACCTGCCAGCTGGCCAACTGAGCCCGGCCGACCGGCGCCCCCTCGCGGCGCCGGTCGGACCATTGACCTCTGGCGGTCCTATACTCGGCGGTCATGTCGATTGCCGATCCCGTCTTCCTGCTGTTCACCACCTGCCCCGACGTGGCCTGCGCCACGCGGCTGGCACACGCGCTGGTGGACGAACGCCTGGCAGCCTGCGTGACGCGCCTGGACGGGGCGCATTCGACCTACCGCTGGCAGGGCGAGGTCACCGAGGACCACGAGGTCCAGTTGCTGATCAAGACCACCGGCAGCCGCCTGGACGCCGCGATCGCGCGCGTGCAGGCCCTGCATCCGTATGAACTCCCTGAGTGCATCGCGGTCGAAACCCGCGCCGGCCTACCGGCGTACCTGGATTGGATTCGGGCGCAGACCCGTGAGGAAAGTGATTGATGACGCTGTTTCGTCGTGTTGCCGCGCTGTGCGCGTTGCTCGTGGTCTCCCTGCCGGTCTGGGCGGTCAGCGAAAAGGACCTGCTCCCGGTCGATGAAGCCTTCGGGCTGACTGCGCAGGCGCGTGACCGCGATCGCGTGGAGATCAGCTGGAAGATCGCCCCGGGCTATTACCTGTATCGCCACCGCACCACGGTCAAGGCCGATGCCGGTTTCGACGCCGAGGCGTTGCAGCTGCCAGCCGGCAAGAAGCATCACGACGATTTCTTCGGCGAGGTGGAGACCTACCGCGAACGCCTGACCGGCGTGCTGCCGGGCAAGGCTGCCGACGGCACCGACACCGTGACGCTGGAAGTGCGTTACCAGGGCTGCGCCGATGCCGGCGTGTGCTACCCGCCGCAGAAGCGCACGCTGCAGGTGAAGCTGCCGGCCGGTGGCAGCGGCGCTGCCACCGCCCCGACCGCCGCCAGCGCTGCCGCGTCCCCGTTCAACACCCCGTTGGCCGGCAACACCGGCAGTGGTCTGCGCCTGCCCGGCACCAGCAACACCCAGGCGCTGCCGCTGCCGTCCGAGCGCGCCTTCGGCTTCGATGCGATCGTCGGCGATGGCAACACCGTGCTGCTGCGTTTCACCCCGGCACCCGGTTACTACCTGTATCGCGACCGCACTTCGCTGGCACTGGAAGGCGCGCCGGGCATCCGCGCGGACAAGCCGACGTGGCCGGCCGCCAAGTCGCATCGCGATGAGCATTTCGGCGATGTGGCGGTGTATTTCGACCAGATCGACGTGCCGCTGCCACTGCGCCGCAGCACGGCCAACGCCACCGATGCCACGCTGGTGATCACCTTCCAGGGCTGCCAGACCGATGGCATCTGCTACCCGCCGATGACGCGCCGGGTGAAGTTGGCGCTGCCGGCCGGCACGATCAATGCCAAGGCCGATGAGGTCGCGCAGAAGACCGAGGTCATCGCGCCCCTGCCCAATCGCGATAAACGGGCACAGGCCCGCGGTGATGCCGGCACCGGCAGCCAGCCGATGCTGATCCGCCCGAACGAACCCGCGCTGGCCGTGCCGGGCGACACCGCCGCCACCCCGGATGCCAGCGCCGACAACGCGCAGCGCACCCCGCCGCCGGTCGCCCCGGCCGCCGCACCGGGCAACCTGCTGGTGCTGCTGCTGTTCGCCTTGGCCGGTGGCCTGATCCTCAATCTGATGCCCTGCGTGCTGCCGATCCTGTCGCTGAAGGTGCTGGGCGTGGCGCAGAGCGGCGAGAGCCGTCAGCGCGCGCGCAGCCATGCGCTCTGGTACACCGCCGGCGTGCTGGTCGCCTTCGCCGCCATCGGTGCACTGGTGATCGCGCTGCGTGCGGCGGGCCAGGCCGCGGGCTGGGGCTTCCAGCTGCAGCACCCGTGGTTCATCGCCGCGTTGGTGTATCTGATGTTCGCCGTTGGCCTGAGCCTGTCGGGTGTCTTCACCCTGGGCGGCAGCATGGGCGGTGTCGGCCAGTCGCTGGCCTCGCGCAGCGGCCCGGTCGGCGATTTCTTCACCGGCGTGCTCGCCTGCGTAGTGGCCAGCCCGTGCGTGGCCCCGTTCATGGGCCCGGCCCTGGCCTACGCCTTCGCTGCCCCCGGCCTGCAGGCGATGCTGGTATTCCTGGCGCTCGGCCTGGGCCTGGCCCTGCCGTTCCTGCTGATCGGTTTCGTGCCCTCGCTGGCCCGCCGCCTGCCGCGCCCCGGCGCGTGGATGGAAACGCTCAAGCTGGTGCTGGCCTTCCCGATGTACGGCACCGCGATCTGGCTGCTGTGGGTACTGGGCAAGCAGCGCGGCGTGGACGCGATGGCGCTGGTGCTGGGTGGCTTGGTGATCCTGTCGCTGGCGCTGTGGTGGTTCGAGCGCAGCCGCTGGCGCAGTCAGCGTGTGGGCGGCCTGTTGGCCCTGCTGTTGGTCCTCGGCGCGCTGTACCCGATCTGGGGCGTGACCCGCATGGCGCCGCCGGCCAAAGCCGCGCAGGCGGCCAGCGACAACGTGGTGGAGTACTCGCCGCAGATGCTGGACCGGCTGCGCCAGGACAACCGCGTCGTGTTCGTCAACATGACGGCCGACTGGTGCGTGACCTGCAAGGCCAACGAGCGCGCCGTGCTGGGCACCAACGCGTTCCAGGACACCCTGCGCCGGACCAACGCGGTGTACATGCGCGGCGACTACACCAATGTCGACCCGCAGATCACCGCGTTCCTGGATGAGCACAAGGCCGTCGGTGTGCCGCTGTATGTGGTCTATGGCCCGGGCGCACCGCCGACCGTGCTGCCGACGGTACTGACCCAGGCGCTGGTGGAAGAAGCGCTGCTGCGGACCGCGCGATGAGCCTGCGGCCACCACGCCGGACGGTCGTGGTGGTCGTGATCGCGGCCGTGCTCGGGATCGGCGCCGGCGTCTGGTTCGCCGGGCATGACGAGCGCCCGGCCAAGGCCCCGCCACCGCCCCGGCCGGTGGTGGTCGCCGCCCAACCGGGTGATCCGATGCCGGCGATCACCCTGCCGGACCTCCAAGGGGAACCGCAGGACCTGGCCAGCTTCCACGGGCGTCCGCTGCTGATCAACGTCTGGGCCAGCTGGTGCGGCCCGTGCGTGGAGGAAATGCCCGCGCTGACCGCCTTTGCCGATGCCCAGGGCGCGACCGGCGTGCAGGTGCTCGGGCTGGCGCTGGATACGCCCGAGGGCGTGCGCGATTTCCTGACCCGCATCCCGGTCGCCTACCCGATCGTGCTCGATACCCCCGGCCCAGCCGACGCCAGCGTGCGGCTGGGCAATGCACAGGGCCTGCTGCCGTATTCAGTGCTGGTCGATGCGCAGGGGCGCATCGTGAAACAGAAGCTGGGGCCGTTTGCGGCCGGTGAGATCGAGGCCTGGGCACGGCACTGACGCCCGGGGGATCGGTAACGGTTTGATCGGGATGCCGCGCTGGCCCGCGTTGGGCTATTGACCGCCCCTGCCCTGCACCCAACAATGACGAGATCGATTCTCATCTACAGCCGGGCCTGCTTCGCCTTGCCGCCGGAACCGCCCGCATGTTGAAGACCGTTGTTTTCCAGCTGCACTGGCTGTTGGGCATCACTGCCGGCACCGTGCTGGCGGTGATGGGCCTGAGCGGGGCCACGCTGGCCTTTGAAGACGAGATCATGCGCGCGGCCAATCCTGCGCTTGCGCAGGTCGTGCAACGCCATGCGGCCGGCGAGCAGCCGCTGGCGCTCACCGCGCTGTTGCCGCGGTTGCAGCAGGACATGCCACAGCCGTTGCAGCGGCTGCGCGTGGATGCCACCGGGCAGCGCCTGTCGGTGGCGCGTTTCGACGGCGGCCAGGCGAACTGGCGCTACTTCGATCCGTACACGGGTACCGTGCTGACCGAGCTGAAGGGGCTGGATTTCTTCGCCTTCGTCGAAGACCTGCACCGCCACCTGGTCAGTGGCGAACGCGGCAGCCTGATCACCGGCAGCTGCGCGATCGCGCTGGTGTTCTTCTGTCTGTCCGGTCTGTATCTGCGCTGGCCGCGACGCTGGTGGCACTGGCGCACCTGGCTGGCGGTGGAGTGGTCGCGCAACGGGCGCAGTTTCCTGTGGAGCCTGCACTCGGTGGTCGGCACCTGGGTCCTGCTGGTCTACCTGATGATCGCGCTGACCGGGCTGTGGTGGTCGTTCGACTGGTACCGCAAGGGCGCCACCACGCTGCTCGGCGGGGCAGACGCAGAGCAAAGCGAGCGGCGCGCCAGCCGCGGCCCGCTGGATCTGGGCAAGGTGCAGGCGACGCTGTACGGCCTGGAGGGTGTGCGCCGCGGCTACATCGATCTGCGCTTCCCGGCCACACCGGGCCGCCCGCTGACCAGCCGCGTGCAGGGCGGCGATGCCGCCCATGACCGCGCGCAGGATATCGTCCAGCTGGATCCGGCCACCGGTGCCCTGCTCGCCTACGCGCCGTACCGCGCCAGGAATGCCGGCGGCAAGATCATCGTCAGTGTGTTCGCGTTGCACTCGGGCAGCTTCTTCGGGCTGCCGGGGCGGGTCATCGTGATGCTGTCCAGCCTGGGCATGCTGGTGTTCTTCGTCACCGGCTGGATGCTGTATCTGGACCGCCGCCGCAAGAAGCGCGAGGTGCGTGCCTCACGGCTGCCTCTCGCGGCGGCCGTCGGCACCGGGCAGCCGTGGCTGGTGGCGTTTGCCAGCCAGAGTGGTTTTGCCGAACAGCTGGCCTGGCGCACGGCGGCCCAGTTGCAGGCGGCTGGCCTGCCGGTGCACGTCCGGCCGCTCGCGCAAGTGGATGCGGCGTTGCTCGCGGACACGGACAAGGCCTTGTTCGTCATCAGTACGTTCGGCGATGGCGAAGCGCCGGATGCGGCGCGTGCGTTCGAGCGACGGGTAGTGGCGCAGTCCACCTCGCTGCAGGGCCTGGCGTACGCCGTGCTCGGGCTCGGCGACCGCGAATACCCACGCTTCTGCGGTTTCTCGCGACAGGTGGACAGCTGGCTGGTGGCGCAGGGTGCGCAACGACTGTTCGCCAGCATCGAGGTGGACCGCACCGATGCCGTGCCGCTGGCGAACTGGCAGCAGCAGCTGGGTGTGCTGACCGGGGTGGAGGATCACACCCCGCTGCCGGCACCGGTTGAACTGCACCCCTGGGCGTTGGATGCGCGCGCGCAGCTCAATCCGGGCAGCGCCGCCGGGGCGATCTGGCAGGTGTCCCTGCGGCCGCCGGCGCACGCGCACTGGCAGGCCGGCGACATCCTGGAGATGGCGCCGCGCCACGCGCGTGCGCATGTGCTGTCGGTGCTGGCTCGCAGCGGTCTGGATCCGCAGGCGCCGGTGACGGTCGATGGACGCATCACGGCATTGGTCGAGGCCGCTGCCGCGCGTGTGCTGCCTGAGACAGCGGAGGCAGTGGACGCCGCTGCAGCACCCGATGCTGCCCGCTGGCTGGCACGACTGCCTGCGCTGCCGCATCGCGAATACTCGATCGCCTCGGTGCCCGGCGATGGTGCCGTGCAGTTGGTGATCCGCCTGACCGATCTGCCCGACGGCCGCCACGGACTGGGCTCGGGCTGGTTGTGCGTGCATGCCAGGGAGGCAGACAACATTCATGCCCGCGTGCGTCGCAACACCGGCTTCCATCGCCATCCCGAGCACGCCCCGATGCTGCTGATCGGCAACGGCACCGGCATCGCGGGTCTGCGCAGCCTGCTGCGTGAAGCCGACGCGCAGGGCGATCGCGGGCATTGGCTGGTGTTCGGCGAGCGCACCCGCGCGCACGATTTCCTGTACCGCGAGGAGATCGAGGCGTGGCGGGCGCAGGGTCACCTCAGCCGTGTGGACCTGGCGTTCTCGCGCGATCCGGACGGCGGCGGCTATGTGCAGGACCGCCTGCGCGCCGCACCGGAGGCACTGCGGGCGTGGGTGGACCTGGGCGGCAGCCTCTACGTATGCGGCTCGTTGCACGGCATGGCCGAAGGCGTCGATGCCGTGCTGCGCGAGGTGCTCGGCAACGATGCCGTGGATGCCCTGCTCGACGACGGACGCTACCGCCGCGACGTGTACTGAGGTGCACGGCGCCGCTCAGGGAAACCAGCGGCGCAGATAGCGCGCGGTGGCGCCCTGCCTGGCGCGACTGACCTGGGCCGGCGTGCCTTCGGCGACGATCCTGCCGCCCTCCTCGCCCGCGCCCGGCCCCACATCGATCACCCAGTCCGCGTCGGCGACGACACGCAGGTCGTGCTCGACCACCACCACCGTGTTGCCGGCGTCGACCAGGCCGTGCAGCTGCGTCATCAGCTTGTCCACATCGGCCGGATGCAGGCCGGTGGTCGGCTCGTCCAGCACATACAGGCTGTTGCCGTGCTGGCTGCGCTGCAGCTCGGTGGCCAGCTTGATCCGCTGCGCCTCCCCACCGGACAATTCCGTGGCCGGCTGGCCCAGACGCAGATAGCCCAGTCCGATATCCCGCAGCAGTTGCAGCGGCCGCTGCACGGGCGGCTCGTCGGCGAAGAACGCCAACGCCTCCTCCACCGTCATCGCCAGCACCTGCGCGATGTTGCGGCCGTTCCATTGCACCTCCAGGGTCTTGGCGTTGTAGCGCTGACCATGGCAGGTCGAGCACGGCGCATAGACGCTGGGCATGAACAACAACTCGACGTGGACGAAGCCCTCGCCCTCGCAGGTTTCGCAGCGGCCTGCCGCGACGTTGAAGGAGAAGCGGCCGACGGTGTAGCGGCGCGCCTTGGCCGCGCGCGTGCCGGCGAACAGACGGCGCACATGATCGAACAGCCCCGTATACGTGGCCAGGTTGGAGCGCGGCGTGCGCCCGATCGGCTTCTGGTCGACGTTGACCAGGCGCTTGATCGCCTTGGCCCCGTTCAACCGGCCACGGGTCCGTTCGATGCGGCTGGGCTGCGGCAGCTCGCTGTCGAGCTCTTCGATCACCGGCTCCTGCCCCAGGTGCTCGCCGACCAGCTCGACCAGCGCCTGGCTGACCAGACTCGACTTGCCCGAGCCGGAGACACCGGTCACCGCCGTGAACGCCCCAAGCGGAAAACGTGTATCCACGCCATGCAGGTTGTTGCGGTGAACGCCCTGCAGGCCCAGCCAGCCGGACGGCGCGCGCGGCGTGCGGCGCGGGCCGGCACCGCTCTGGAACAGATACGGCGCGGTGACCGAGGCCTTGATCGTGCGCAGGCCCTCGGGTGGTCCGCTGTAGAGCACCTGGCCACCGTGCTGACCGGCACCCGGGCCGACATCCACCAGCCAGTCCGCGCGGCGCAGCATCTCCAGATCATGCTCCACCACGAACAGCGTGTTGCCGCCAGCCTTGAGCTGGGCCAGTGCGTCGTACAGGGCCTCGCCATCGGCGGGATGCAGGCCGGCGGTGGGCTCATCGAGCACGTACACGACGCCGAACAGGCTCGAGCGGATCTGTGTCGCCAGGCGCAGGCGCTGCAGTTCGCCCGGCGACAGCGTCGGGGTCGCGCGGTCCATCGACAGATAGCCCAGCCCCAGCGACTGCAGCGTGCCGATCCGTTCGACCAGATCGTGCGCGATGCGCTGGGCCGCGATGCGTTTCTCCTCCGACAGATCCGGCGTGCGGCGCACATCGCTGCCACCCGCATGCGCGTTGCCACCGGCGGCCACCCGCTTGGCCGTGGCCTGGCGACCGGCGTTACGGCTGCGTGTGGCGGTTGCGGCCGCTACCTCGAAATGCCCCTGCGCCGCCGGACGCAACGCCTGCGCCATGGCACTGAGCGGCAGCCGCGACAACGTGCCGATATCCATGCCGGCGAACGTCACCGACAGCGCTTCGCGCTTCAACCGGCGGCCATCGCAGACCGGACACTCGGCGCCGATCATGTAGCGCGCCACCCGCTTCTTCATCATCGCGCTCTGCGTGGTGGCAAAGGTATGCAGCACATAGCGGCGGGCACCGCTGAAGGTGCCCATGTAGCTCGGCTCCTCCTTGCGCCGCAGCGCGGCACGGGTTTCGGCCGGGGTGAAGCCGGCGTAGACCGGTACCACCGGTTGTTCGTCGGTGAACAGGATCCACTCGCGCTGCTTCTTGGGCAGATCCCGCCAGGGGATATCCACGTCGTAGCCCAGCGTGACCAGGATGTCGCGCTGGTTCTGCCCGTGCCATGCCGGCGGCCACGCAGCGATGGCGCGCTCACGGATGCTCAGCGACGGATCGGGCACCATCGATTGTTCAGTCACCTCATACACGTAGCCCAGGCCGTGGCAGTTCGGGCAGGCGCCCTGCGGCGTGTTCGGCGAGAAGTCTTCGGCGTACAGCATGGGTTGCTTGGCCGGATAGGTACCGGCGCGCGAGTACAACATCCGAAGCAGACTCGACAGCGTGGTCACGCTGCCGACGCTGGAGCGCACGCTGGCGGTGCCGCGCTGCTGCTGCAGGGCCACGGCCGGTGGCAGCCCTTCGATCGCATCCACATCCGGCACGCCGACCTGGTCGATCAGCCGCCGCGCATAGGGCGACAACGACTCCAGGTAGCGCCGCTGTGCTTCGGCATACAGCGTACCGAACGCCAGCGAGGATTTGCCCGAGCCGGAGATGCCGGAGAACACCACCAGCGCATCGCGCGGGATGTCGACATCCACGTTCTTGAGGTTGTGTTCGCGTGCGCCCCGGACGCGCACGAAGGTATCCGGGGCAGTAGAGGGCGACGGCCGGCGCGTGGAGGTCTTCATGGATGAACAATAGCGAACCACAGCGCCGGCTCACTGCCGGTGAAGACCCGTGAGTGCGGTGTTGACGCCGGCCTCAAGCCGTCGCCCGCACGCGCGCGCACGGCGGTGCAGTCATGACGAAGGCATCCACCGCCTCGCCCAGCAGGGAGGCCTGGCGATCCAGCGCGCGCGCCGAGGCCGAGGCCTCCTCCACCAGCGCCGCATTCTGCTGGGTGCTGCCATCCATCTGCAGCAACGTCTGGCTCACCTGCTCGATGCCCGCGGTCTGCTGCTGCGACGCGGCCGAAATGCTGGCCATGATCGATGTCACCCGCTGCACGCTGCCGACGATCTCGCCCATGGTCGCGCCTGCGCTGTCGACCTGCCGGGTACCCGCATCAACGCGCTCGACCGAGGCTTCGATCAGCTGCTTGATCTGGCGCGCGGCGTCGGCACTGCGTTGTGCCAGCAAACGCACTTCGCTGGCTACCACCGCGAAGCTGCGCCCCTGCTCGCCTGCCCGCGCCGCTTCCACGGCGGCGTTCAGGGCCAGGATGTTGGTCTGGAACGCGATTCCGTCGATCACCCCGGTGATCTCCCCGATCCGCCGCGAGGACAGGGCGATATCGGCCATGGTGGTCACCACCTGCGCCACCGATTCGCCGCCGCGGGCCGCAACCTCGGCCGCACGTATCGCCAGCTGGTTGGCCTGCTGCGCCGAATCCGCGTTCTGCCGCACCGTGGCCGCGAGCTCCTCCATCGAGGAAGCGGTTTCTTCCAGATGCGCCGCCTGGCGCTCGGTGCGATCGGAGAGGTCGTGGTTGCCGGCGACGATCTCGCCGGCGGCATGGTTGATCGCCACCGAGGCCTGCTGGATGCGCGCGACGATGTCGGTCAGCTGCATCACCGTGGCATTGGCATCGTCACGCAGGCGCGCGAACACACCGTGGAAATCGCCCTGCATGCGTACGCGCAGATCGCCCTGCGACAACGCCGAGAGCAGCCCCTGCAATCCGGACAGGTTGCTCTGGAAGGTATCGAGCAGGTGGTTGATGCTCAGCGCCAGCGTCTTTACGAAGCCCTGCTTGTCCTCGACCGCGATCCGCCCATGCAGTTCGCCCCGCGCGGCCGCATCGACCAGCGCGGCCACCTCGTTCTCCACGGTGGTTTCCAGCGCGCGGCTGCGCCACTCCACCGCCGCCCCCAGCAGCTGGTCGTGCTCCACGATCGGGGTGATCACCAGCTGGTAGCGGACGCCTGCGTGCTCGATGTCCCGGCTGGCACGCTGGCCGCGCTGCAGCCTCGGCAACAGGCTGGCGAAGGCCGGATGCAGGGCGGCCGCCGGTTGGCCGCTCCAGTCCGCGTGCGTGAGCTGCAGTTCGGTGAGCAGCGCCTGGTTGAGGAAGCCGATCCGCCCCTCGCCGTCGAGCACCATCACGCCGGTCTGCGCACTGTCCAACGCCTGGCGGGCGCGGGTGTTGTCGCGCGCGACGGCGCGCTCGGCCTCGATCCGCTCGCGCAGCCGTTGCTGCATGTGGCGCAGGCGCGCGGCCAGCTGGCCGATCTCATCGTGCGGATTGTGGATGGTCAGCACGGTGTCGAGCCGGTCATCGGCGATGTCCTCGGCAAAGCGCAGCGTGTCGCGGATCGGTTGACGGACCGCGCGCAGCACCAGCAGCAAGGTGGCGATCAGCACCACCGCCACCAGCAGCAGGGTAAACGCGAATACGACCCCCATGGTGCTGGCCCGCGCGGCCTGTCGCTCGCGTGCCGCGGCCAAGGCCCGCGTCTGCGCCTGTTGCAGCGCCTGCAGCCCGGGCCCGATCTGGGCCGCGGTCTCGGCCAGTGACTGCGCCTCCACATCCAGCCCGATGCGGGCGGCGGTGTAGGCCAGCAGCGCCCCTTGATACGCCTCCATCTGCCTTCGCAGCGCTTCCTGCGTTTCTGCATCCAGGCGCGCCTGCGCCAGGGACAGATCGAACGGCAGCTTCTGTTCGCTGGCACGATCGGTGTGCGCCGCATCACCGGTGAGCAGCAGCAGGCTTTCCTCGCGCCGCATCTTCTGCAGCTGGGCGATCACCACCGGGCGCGCGCTGGCCTCGACGCTGGCCTCCAGCGTGGCAGCCGCCGCCTCCAACTGCGCACGCAGGCCAGCATCGCCGCGCCCCATCTCATCCACCCGGGCATTCAATGCGCTGATGCCCTCGGCGAAGTCACCCGCGCGGGAAGCCAGCTCGCGCAGCGCCCCGGCGCTTCCGGCATCGTGGGGATCGCGCTGCAGCTGGCCCAGGGTCGCCTGCAGGCGCTGCTGCGCGGCCTGCAACGCCTCGCGATCGCTGTCATCGAAGGTGCTGGCATACCGTGTCTGCAGGCGCCGCGCATCGGCGATCTCGGTCGCCAGCGTGGCCGCCAGTGCGGCCTCCTGCTGGTGCGCGGCGAAGGTTTCGGCTGCACGCTCGGTATCATGGCGCGTCCAGCCGTAGACGACGGCGACCGCAAACAGGCCCAGACCGCAGATCAGCAGGCTGGCCCTGAGTTTCTGTGCCACGCTGAGGCGGCCGAGCGCGGCCAGCCGGGTCGGCTGGGCGAGACGGAAGCGGAACCGATCGCCCAGACGGGCGACGAACAACGACAGGCGACGGGGGACGACCGACATCACGCACTCCAGGCGGAAGGACGCACCGGTATCGGCGGGACCGCGCTGAACTTGAGGGCCGATCTCACTGAGCGCCCCTGGCGTCGCCAGTGGCTCCCGTTGTAAGGGCGCCAGACGACGACGTGATGACGGTCAGGCGACGAGCGCCGGGCGGCTCGGGGTATCCCTCGCCGGGCGGTGGCATGCGTCGTCTTGAACGGGCGGGTTGCAGCAACACCGGGATCACACCCGCTGAACGTGCGACAGTGAAGGAAGGGACAGCGCCTTCACGGCGATTGCGCTGAACTAGCGCTGGGATCGCGGCCGGGGCCGCTGCAGGATCCGGTGCGCGCCACCGCACCTTGGGCCGATCACGACGCACCAACGCCATACCGCACGGAGAGAGACCGCCATGAATGCCGCCTTCAAGATCTTTCTGCTCGCCGGTGCACTGCTGTACGGCCTGCCGGGGCTGGTGTGGTGGGTGAACCATCGGCGCGCCAAGCGGGCGCGGCTGGCCCAGGGCGTGGTCAGCGTCGAGGCCCGCGCGCCATGAGCGGCGGCACCGGGACGAGCGCGGCAACGCACCTGACCGACGAACAGCGGCAGATCCTGCGCGACATCAACGCCACGCGTCCGGTCAGCGATGAAGCCGCCAACTGCGCGGTCAAGGCCGGCTACGCGGCCCAGGCGGAAGACGGCGACATCGATTTGACCCAGGCTGGCCGCCAGCGGGTGGATTCCAGCACGCTGTAACACGCCGGGGCCATGTGCGTTCTGCCGTGCCCACAGGTCATCGTTCCGAATGACACTTGAAGGACGCCCCGGCCCATGCGAAACCTGGCGCCCGCTCTGGTCCGATTGAAGCAGGCACCCCCGATGACACACTGCCCCACCGCTTTCGCCGCCCTGCTCGTGGCTGCCGGCATGCTCGCGCCCCTGTCAGCGTCCGCTGGCGAGGAGGCCGTGGAGGCAGCCACCCTCACGCGCACCATCACCGCGTTGGATGACCAGGTCTTCGACGCGTACAACCGCTGCGACCTGGAGACCTTTGCCCGCTACTTTTCGCCGACCGTCGAGTTCTATCACGACAGCGGCGGGGCCAGCTTCGATCGCGACACGGTGGTCTCCAACACGCGCAAGTACATTTGCCACAAGGTCCGCCGCGAACGGGTTCCAGGGACGCTCAAGGTCTACCCGATCAAGAACTTCGGCGCGATCGAGGAAGGCGAGCACCGCTTCTGCGAGGTGGCGACCGGTCACTGCGAAGGCAGTGCGAAGTTCGTGATGGTCTGGCAGCACAAGGACGGGCAATGGCAGATGACCCGGGTGCTGAGCTACGGCCATCGCGCGTTGACCGAGGCTGAAAAGGCGGCGCTGCAGACGACGGAAACCAGATAGCGCCGGGGAGGATTCGGGCCACCCTGTCACGGTGCGCGCGAAGGCATGCCGGTGTCCCGCTGCGTCCATTCCATCCGGCGGCCAGCAAGGCACACCACCCCTGCCGCGACCGCGAAGCCACCGGTGAGCCAGAGATTGGCGGTCAGACCGAGCCGATCCAGTGCTTGGCCGCCCACCCACGCCCCGGATGCGATCCCGACATTGAAGGCACCGACATAGAGTGCGGAGGCGATTTCCATCGCCCTGGGCACGGCCTTCATCATCCACGTCATCAAGCCCACCGATACCCCGCCGTAGGCCAGCCCCCACGCCAGCAGCGCGACGGCACCGCCCAGGCGCGACTCCCCGAGGGTCAGGAACAGCGAGGGCGCCAGCACCAGACCCGCCGCGATCAGCGACACCGTCAGCCTGGTACGTCGTGCTGCCGCGATGCCGGCAAGGAAGTTGCCGGCCATGCCCGCGGCGCCGTAGCCGAACAACAACAGCCCCACCCAGCGCGCGTCGAATCCCGAGACCGACATCAGCAGCGGCCGAACGAACGTAAAGGCGATGAAGTGCCCGGCGACCAGCAGGAAGGTCAGCATCAACCCAAGCTGCAGCCCGCGGTTGCCCAGTTGCTGACCAAACTGGCGCACGCTGGTCGTGCCGGACGGCGGCAGCCCGGGCATCACGGCCAGGTGCAGGGCAAGGACGGCGGCCCCCAGCAGTGCCATGCTGCCGAACGCCCAACGCCATCCCAGCAGCTCCCCGATCAGCGCGCCAAGCGGAACGCCCAGCACGGAAGCAGCCGCCACGCCGCCAAAGATGAGCGATGTGGCCAGGCCTACCGATCGCGTTGCCACCAGCCGCACCGCCAGCCCGCCGGCAATGGCCCAGATGCCGCCCATGCACAGCCCGACCAGCACGCGGGCCGCCAGCATCCAGCCCAGCGTGGGGGCGAAAGCCGTACCCAGGTTGGCGATCACCAGCAGACCCAGCAGCCCGCACAGCAGCGAGCGTCGATCCACGCTGCCGGTGCTGATCACCACCAGCGGTGCGAAAAGCGCTGCCAGCAGTGCGGGCAACGAGATCATCAGGCCCGCAGTGCCGGTGGCGGTGTCCAACGCTTCGGCGATCGGGGTCAGCAGGCCGACCGGCAGCATCTCCGTGGTGACGACCGAGAAGGTGGCCAGACTGACCGCGGTGACCGCCCACCACGGGTGGCGCGGTGTGGATTGCGCCTGCATCAGCAGATCCCCAGGTGGCGTGGCTCACGCGGACGCAACACGCCGTGCGCGAACGCCGCCGCCAGCAGCACCGCTCCTCCCGCACACAAGGCAACCAGGTACCCGGCGCGTGGCCCGTGTGCATCCACCCCGTAGCCGGCGATCGCCGCGCCCAGCGCCACGCCCACGTTCAGCGCCGCCAGCAGCCAGGTCATGCCCTCGGTGAGCTGGCGCGGCGGGACCTGTTGCTCGATCAACGACATCGCCACGATCATCGTCGGGGCGAAGAACACACCCGCCGCGAAGACCGTCACGGCGAGTGCGGCGATGCTTCCCACCAGCAGCAGCGGCAATGTGGTCAATGCGGTCGCGATCCCGCCCAGCAGCAACAGGCGGCGCAGTGGCGTCTGCAGCTTGAGCGCACCGAACAGTACCCCGGCCAGGCAGGAGCCGGCGGCATACGCACACAGCACGACGCTGGCGGCGGCGGGCTGCCCCACGTGCGCGGCGAAGGCGACGCTGACGATATCGACGGTGCCCACGATCACGCCCATCGCGACCATCAACACGGCCAGCCACCGCACGCCCGGCAGACGGATGACGGACGCAGCAGGTGTGGCATGGGGTAGTACGGCCTCGATCGGGGGCTCGGTTCGGCGCTGCGCGATCAACGCAAGCGCGCCGATCGGCAGCAGCACGGTAGCGGCGAGGACACCCGCCTGCGGAAACAGCGAGACCGCCAGGCCGATCGATAACGGCGGCCCGACGATGAAGGTGACCTCATCGAACACGGTTTCCAGCGCGTACGCGGTCTGCAGGCGCGACTGTCCGCGATAGATCGCGGTCCAGCGCGCGCGCACCATGGCCGACATGCTGGGCATCGCCCCGGCCAGCAGTGCCCCGAGGAACAGCACGGCCGCCGGCGCTTCCCACCACGAGGCCGCCAGCAGCATCAGCAGGCCGATCACGCTGACGCCGGTGGCCATCGGCACGACACGGCGCTGTCCATGCCGGTCCACCAGACGGGATACCTGCGGCGACAGCAACGCATAGGTCAGCACGAACGTCGCGGCTACCGCGCCGGCCAATGCATAGCTGCCGCGCACCTGGGCCAGCAGCGTGATGAGGCCGATGCCGGTCATCGGCAAGGGCAGCCGCGCCAGCAGCCCCGCCAGCGCAAACCCGGTGGTACCGGGCGCAGCGAACAACTCTCGATAGGGACGGGTCACAGCGCGTTTCACTGGTTTTCCACCTTTTACATACACAACGTATGTTTAAAATCCTATATACATACGCTCCGGATGTAAACAGCGGTCCGCCCCGCAAGCAAGGAGATATCGATGGCCCGTCGCACCCGCGCCGACATGGAGCAGACCCGCGCCACGCTGCTGGCGACGGCCCGCGTGGTCTTCAGCGAGCGTGGCTACGCCGAGACCTCGATGGACGACCTCACCGCGCAGGCCGGGCTCACCCGTGGCGCGCTGTATCACCACTTCGGTGACAAGCAGGGCCTGCTCGCGGCCGTCGTCGATGAGATCGACGCTGAGATGGACGACCGCCTCAAGGCGATCTCCGACGCCGCCGAGGATCCCTGGACGGGCTTTCGTCTTCGCTGCATGGGGTATCTGGAGATGGCCCTGGAGCCGACCATCCAGCGCATCGTCCTGCGCGATGCGCGGGCGGTGCTCGGCGGCGCCTCGCCGGAATCGCAGCGCCACTGCATCGATTCCATGCAGCGCCTGCTCGCGCACCTGATCGATCAGGGCGTGGTCGCCGAGGCCCATCCGCAGGCCTTGGCCTCGCTGGTGTACGGCAGCCTGGCCGAGGCCGCGTTCTGGATCGCCGATGGCGATGATGGCGATGCGCGGCTGGCACAGAGCGTGACGGCGCTCGACCTGCTGCTGCGTGGGCTGCGGGTCACCACACCGCACTGACCGCTCATCCGGTCAGGCCGCCATTGGATCCGGTCCCTGACCGCAGGTCATATATCGCTCCCTGTGGCCGCGAGGCCGACGCGTTCTTCAAGGGCGCGTCCGGCACCGACGCTTCACTCGGTCGCGCAAGGAAGGCGATCAGCGCGAACAGCGACCAACCCAGCACGTGCAGGAGCCAGAACCTGAGGGTCACCGCATCGATGCGCTGGAGGGGAGCCGTACGCCACCCGATCCGGCTGGCACGTCCCGCTCAGCGCCGACGTGACGTCGCGCGCGGCTGCAGCGCGTCCAGGGCGCCGGCATTGCGGCGCGCCCAGTCGTAGATCAGTTCGATCGGTTCGACCAGTTGCCGCCCCAGTGGGGTCAATGTGTACTCCACCGAGGGCGGCACGGTGGGGTACTCGGTGCGCAGCACGATCCCCGCATGCTCCATGTCACGCAGCGTCTGGATCAGCATCTTCTTGGAGACGGCCGGCAGGCTGCGGTGCAGCGCGTTGCTGCGGGCAATGCCGTCATGGCGCACGGCCAGGGTGTGCAGCACCATCGAGGTCCACTTGGTGCTGAACAGCTCCAACACCCGCCGGGGGGCGCAATCCTCTCGCCAATGCGCTTCGGGAGTACCCGTTTTCATGTGTGGTTACCGTTTGGTGCCTTCTTTCGAGGCGTACCTCGATATCCTAAGGTGTGCGCCTATAAAGCAATGAAAGAGGCGACATCGTGAAGCAGAAAGCGTTGGTGGTCGGTGCAACGGGCATCGTGGGCAGTGCACTGATACAACGGCTGCTGCAGGAGGGCTGGGACGTCCACGGCCTGGCCCGTCGGCCCGATTCGCTGCCCGCCGGCGCCCACGGCGTCTGCGCCGACCTGCGCGATGCGCAGGCCACGCGCGCCGCGCTGTCCGGACTGGCCCCCACGCACGTGTTCATCACCACCTGGTCCCGGCAGGCCAACGAGGCCGAGAACATCCGGGTCAACAGCGCGATGGTGCGCCATCTGCTGGATGCACTGCAGCCAGCCGGCAGCGTGCAGCATGTGGCACTGGTCACGGGCCTGAAGCATTACCTGGGACCGTTCGAGGCGTACGCGCAGGGCAACCTGCCGCAGACGCCCTTCCGTGAAGAACAACCGCGCCTGCCCGTGGACAACTTCTACTACGCACAGGAAGACGAGCTGTTTGCCGCCGCCGCCCGCGATGGCTTCCACTGGAGCGTGCATCGCCCGCATACCGTGATCGGCGCAGCGGTGGGCAATGCCATGAACATGGGCACCACGCTGGCCGTGCATGCCACCCTGTGCCGCCACACCGGGCGCCCGTTCCAGTTCCCCGGCTCCCTCGCGCAGTGGGACGGGCTGACCGACATGACCGATGCCGGACAGCTGGCACGGCACCTGTTGTGGGCGACGCAGACCCCGGCCGCCGCCAACCAGGCCTTCAACGTGGTCAATGGCGATGTGTTCCGCTGGCGCTGGATGTGGGGCCGGATCGCCGCGTGGTTCGATATCGAGGCCGTGCCGTTCAGTGGTCAGGTCCGTCCGCTCGCCGAGCAGATGGCCGATGATGCCGCGCTGTGGTCGTCGCTGGCCGCCACCCACGGCCTGGCCGAGTCTGACATTCACCAGCTGATCTCGCCCTGGCACACCGATGCCGATCTCGGGCGCCCGCTGGAAGTGGTGACGGACATGTCCAAGAGCCGCCGGATGGGGTTCCTGGATTACCAGCCCAGTGACGATGCGTTCTTCGCGCTGTTCACGCGGCTGCGGGCGGCGCGGTTGATTCCCTGAGGCGCTGCCGCGCAGCGCTGGGAGGGTTCCACAGCGACACCCCGCAGCGATACGCTAGGGCGGCCGCCCCCCGCTGATCGCAGGTACCGCTTGAGCTCTTCACCTACCACGGGTTCCCACGGCGAACGGGATACCGAGCGCGTCAAACTGGCGCTGGCCGCCGGCGCAATCATCGGCACCTGGTTCTGGGATGTCGCCCGCGACAGTCTGACCATCGACGATGCCCTCGCCGAGGTGCATGGCCTGGACCTCGCACTCGCGCGCAGTGAACTGCGTCTGGAGCAGGTGGTGTCCGCCGTTCACCCCGAGGACCGCCCGGGTCTGGCGGAGGCGATCGCCGACGCCGTGCGCCGTGGCGGTCGCTATGCCCACCAGTACCGCACCCGCGGCGCGGACGGTGCCTATCGCTGGATCGAGGCCATCGGCCGGGTCGATCTGGATGCCAGCGGAAACGCGGTCGGGTTTCCCGGCGTGCTGATCGACATCGATGACCGCAGGCGGGTGGAGGCCGAGCGTGACCAGGCGCAGACCCTGCTGCGTTCGTTCGTGGAGGCCGCGCCGGGTGTGGTGTACGCCAAGGACCGCCAGGGCCGGATCCTGATCGGCAACCGTGGCACCACCGATCTGATCGGTCTGCCACCCGAGGTGTATGTGGGGCGCACCGATGCCGAACTGCTCAGCGACCCGGCCCAGGCCGCCACGGTGATGGCCACCGACGAGCGGGTCATGGCCAGCGGCCAGACCGAGCAGCTCGAAGAAGACGTGAGCTTTGCCGATGGCCGGCGCGCCTGCTGGCTGTCCACCAAATCGCCGTTGCGTGATGCCGACGGAACCGTGGTGGGCTTGGTCGGCACCTCGCTGGACATCACCGACCGCAAGGCGGCCGAAGCCCGTCATGCTGAAGTGGAGGAGCGCTATCGGCTGGCCGCGCAGGCCACCAACGATGCGATCTGGGACTGGCGCATCTCCGATGGTCACGTGATCTGGAACGAGGCACTGACCACGCTGTTCGGCCATGCGCTGAGCGAAACCAGCGCGCAGTGGTGGCTGGACCATATCCACCCCGACGACCGGGCGCGCGTCGATGCGGATATCCATGCCGTGATCGAGGGCGACGGTACCGCGTGGAACAACGAATACCGGTTCCGCCGCGCCGATGGCAGTTTCGCCTCCGTGCTCGACCGCGGCACCGTCCTGCGTGGTGCGGTGGGCGAGCCGCTGCGGATGATCGGCGCGATGCTGGATCTGACCGTGCGTGAAGCCGCCGAGGCCGCCCTGGCCAAAAGCGAGGAGCGCCTGCGGTTTGCCACCGAGGCAGGCGACATGGGCTTCTGGGATGTCGACCTGGTGGCGGACGCCTTGATCTGGCCGCCCCGGACCAAGGCGATGTTCGGCATCTCCGCCGATGTTCCGGTGTCGCTGCGTGATTTCAACGAAGGCATCCACCCCGACGACCGTGCAGCGACCCTCGCCGCCTTTGCCGCCGCGGCTGATCCGGCCCAGCGCGCGCTCTATGACGTGGAGTACCGCACGGTCGGCAAGGAAGACGGGATCGTGCGCTGGGTCGCGGCCAAGGGCCGGGGTCACTTCGAGGGCGACCGCTGCGTGCGCGTGGTGGGGGTGGTGATCGAGATCACCGCGCGCAAGATCGCCGACGCCCGCTTGAAGGAATTGAACGAGCAGCTGGAAAGCCGCGTGCTCGAAGAGGTCGCCGAACGCACCCGCGTGGAAGATGCGCTTCGGCAGAGTCAGAAGATGGAGGCCGTCGGCCAGCTCACCGGCGGTATCGCCCACGACTTCAACAACATGCTGGCGACCGTGATCGGCCCGCTGGATCTGCTGGCGATGCGGCTCGGCGACAACGACCCGCGCACCAAGCGCTACATCGACATGGCCATCGATGGCGCCACCCGGGCGGCACAGCTCACCCAGCGGTTGCTGGCGTTCTCGCGCCAGCAGCCATTGCAGCCGGTGCCACTGGATGTGAACCAGCTGGTGGCGGGCATGTCCGACCTGCTGGTGCATTCGCTGGGCAGCAGCATCCGCCTGCAGACCGTACTGGCCGCCGAGCTGTGGCGGACGTTCGCCGATGCCAATCAGCTGGAGAACGTGATTCTCAACCTGGCCGTCAATGCGCGCGATGCGCTGCCTGGCGGTGGGCGCCTCACGGTGGAAACCGCCAACGGCGAGATCACCGCGGGCGCTGGCTCCGCCCAGGCGGAGGTTCCCGATGGCGAATACGTTCTGATCACCGTGGCCGACAACGGCAGCGGCATGCCGCCGGAGGTGGTCGCCAAGGCATTCGATCCTTTCTTCACCACGAAAAAGGTGGGACAAGGCACTGGGCTTGGCCTGTCGCAGGTGTATGGCTTCGTCAAACAGTCGGCCGGTCACGTGAAGATCCGCTCTGCCGTCGGGCAGGGAACAACGGTGACCCTGTATCTGCCGCGCCTCATGGCCGACATCGCCGCCACGCCTTCGCCGACAACCAGCGGTACCGCTCCGCTGAGTGGGGGCCGCGAGCGGGTGCTGATCGTGGAAGACGAGCCCGGCGTCCGCCAGTTCTCCATCGATGCGTTGAGCGAGCTGGGCTACCCGGTGCTCGCCGCCGAAGGGGCCGCCACCGCGCTTGCCCTGCTCGACAGCCATCCCGATATCGCGCTGCTGTTCACCGATGTGGTGATGCCCGAGGTCAACGGGCGACAGCTGGCCGATGAGGCCCTGAAGCGGCGCCCGGATCTGAAAGTGCTGTTCACCACCGGCTACAGCCGCAATGCGCTGGAGCACGACGGCGTACTGGACCCCAGCGTCCACCTGATCGGCAAACCGTTCACGCTGGAGGAGTTGGCCCTGCGGGTGCGCGCGGTGCTTGCCGAGGTGCGCTGACGCGGGGACTCCGGGAATCGAATCCCGGCGTCCTGGAACGTAGTGCGCGCCCTTGATCCGACTGGGATCAGGCAGCCTGCTGGCGTCACCCCACACGCTGCGCAGGTGAAGCTGACGCTGGACTACCCTGGTTGGGATGGCGAGGATTACCTTGCCCTGCTGAACATCGATGGCAAGTGGATGATCGTGAGCAAATCATGGAGCGGCCAACGCAAGTCGCCGGCGTCATGAGTCTTCATCCTTCACGCTCACGTACAGCGTAGGCACGGCCTTCATGAAATCCCCCAGTCGTCCCATCTGGATCTGCAGATCATCGGGGAGGACGTCGGCCGCAGCGTCGAGCAGTGCCTGGCAGTGCTGCTCGAACGGTGCGACCACGCGACGGCGTGGCTCGAGCATGAAGGAGTAACAGGCCTGGCTCGACCACGGCGGGGGCGCCAGCGCGTAGTGCGAGCTGCCCAAGGCAAACAGCGGCGCGTGGCTCTCGCCTGGCAGCGACAGCGTGATGTCGTTGGCGTTCACCTCGGCCCGGGTGTGGGTGCGCTGGATCGCCCACGCATCGAGTGTGTTGCGGCCCGGCACCGGGCCTACGGTGCCATCCACGGCGCCGGCCAGAAGGGACAGCGCGGCATCCACGCTCACACCGTAGTGGTCCAGCATGTGAGGCTCCAGCGCCATCCACAGCTGTATCGCGCCGGCCACCGGACCATACGCGTGCAGGATGTCTGCAGGTGCCAACGCCGGCAGCAGCGCGGACTGCACCAGCTGCGCGAGTTCCTCCACGCTGCGTGTGGCGCTGCTGACGGTCACGAACAGGTACGGTGCCATCCCCGCCCGCCCCGGCTCCAGCAGCGGCACGGCCGGCTCCCCCTCGACCGCATTGCCACGCGCGCACGAGGGCAACACTGCGGCGCCCGCAAGCGCGGCCAACAGCAGGCGCCGCCGCGCCAGAAATTGAGTGTCATCCATGTGCAGAGAATACACGGGGGTAAAAGCGACCCGCTTGACGGGCCGCGTATTTTCTCAATACTGCGCCAATGCTCAGCCAACACTTTCTCTTCTTCTTCGCGATGCTGGGCGCCTTCAATGGCATCGTCGCGGCGTCGGTATTGTGGTGGCGCGCCAAGGGCGAGCCCACGCAGCGTTGGCTGTCGCTGCTGATCCTGATGGTGGGTGTGCGAACGGGAAAATCCGTGGCCTTCCACTTCTGGCCGGATATTCCGCTGGTCGTTCTCCAGCTCGGGCTGACCGCCTGTTTCCTGATCGGCCCCTGCCTCTACTTTCTGGTGCGCTCCAGCCAACGGGAGACTGCCGGGACGGACACGAACGGCCGGTGGCACCTCGCCGCGCTGCTGGTGCTTGCCGTGGCAGTGAATGTCCTGCTGCCGTACACCCGCAATATCGAGCTGTGGCGGTACGTCATCACGCCGGGCATCAACTATGCCTGGCTGGGCTATCTGCTGCTCACCACCGTGCAGGTGTATCGCCACCGCGCCCGGCTGCTGGCCTCGCCGTCCGCCCCGCTGCTGCTCGGCGCGCTGGCGGGCATCTGGATCATCTGGATCGCGTACTACACGGCCGGATACACGTCCTATATCGTCGGCGCGCTGTCCTTCACGTTCGTTCTCGCGGTAAGCGTTCTGGTCGGGCTCCGCCTGCGCGCGGGGCGGGCAACGATCGAGCCCTATCAGGACCGTCGGATTGCCGCGTCCGACGCCGCCGTTGAACTACAGGCCCTGGCCGAGCTGATGGCGCGCGAGCGGTTGCATCTGGACCCTGCCCTGACCCTGCCCCGCCTCGCCCGTCGCCTTGGCATGCCCCAGACCCGGCTGTCGCAGCTGCTCAACGACAACAACCAGACCTCGTTCAAGCAGTACCTCACCCAGCTGCGGGTGATCGAAGCCAAGGCGATCCTGCAACAGCAGCCTCCCAAACCGCTGGATATCGTGGCGCAGGAAGCGGGCTTCCAGTCCATGTCGACCTTCTACAGCGCGTTCAAGAAGTGCGAGGGCGTCACCCCGGCGGCCTACCGCACGGCCGCCACGCACTCCTAGAATCGATTTCCGCACTCCGGGAAGACGCTGCAATACATTGATTTGAAAGCGATTGGATAGGGTGCTGGCTCCTTCCTGCGAGTCAGCGCCATGCAGACGTTACGTACCATCGCCACCTTCGTATTGCTCCTGCTCAGCGTCTGGCTGGGCGGTACCTGCACCAGCGACGCTGCGCCGCGGACCACCGTTCCCGCGGCCATGGGGCAGCCCGCCAGCGGCCACCAGGACCGCATCCTGTTCATCATCGCCAGCGCCAAGGTGCATGGAACTTCCATGCTCCCGGCCAGCGTCAGCTTTGGCGAGGTGGTACATGCCTGGGATGTTTTCCATGCCGCCGGCTACGCGGTGGACTTCGTGTCACCCGACGGCGGCGGCGTACCGATTCTGGATGACTACGTCAGCGACGACGTGGCGCACCGTCTGGACGATGCCCGGATCATGCGCGGGCTGCGCGGCACCGTCACCCCGGCACAGATCGATCCCACGCAGTACCGCGCGGTGTACTACGTGGGCGGCAGCAATGCCATGTACGGGGTCGCCGAGAACGTGGCGCTGCAACGCATTGCCATGCAGGTCTACGAGGGCAACGGCGGGGTGATCTCGGCGGTCTGCCACGGAACGGCCGGCATCGTGAATCTCCAGCTTGCCGGCGGCCAGTACCTGGTCTCGGGCAAGCGCATCAGCGGCTACCCCGAAGAGCACGAACGCCAGGATGCGCCCTACTTCCACCAGTTCCCGTTCCTGATCCGCCAGACCGTCGTGTCCCGCGGCGGTGCCTTCCGGACGGTGGAAAGCGATGACCCGCATGTCGAAGTCGATGGCCGGCTGGTGACCGGGCAGAACTATGCCTCTGCCACGCCGGTGGCGCAGGCCGTGGTCGAGGCGCTTCGCGTCCACACCGTGCAGGCGTCCAACCAGGCAGCCGCTCAACCCTGATCTCCCACACACCACACCCCTGAGGAAACACCATGAAAGTATCGATTCGATCCGTTGGCCTTGCCGCCAGCCTGTTCCTGCTGCTCCCCACCTCGGCCATGGCGCAGAGCACCGATCGTGAGGCGGTGGACAAGGTCATGCAGACCTTCATGCGCGCCTACATCACTGCCGACAACACGTTGGCCAAGGACGTCTTCCGGGCAGACGGCGTGATGATCGGCTACTCCGAAGCCCGTGGCAGCGCGCTGCAGATGCGGACCGGGGAGCAGTTCGCAGAAGGCTTCAACGGCACGCCGGCGGCCAACGAGGCCCAGCGCAAGCGCCGCTATGAAATCGTGGACATGGCCACCAATCTGGCCGCCGTCCGCGTGATGCTGGATTACCCCGGCTGGGACGGCGTGGACTACGTGGTCCTGCTCAAGACCGATGGCCAGTGGAAGATCATGAGCAAGTCCTGGACCGGCCAGATCAAGCCCTGAGCCGGACCTGGCGGACGTGAAACCATCGCGTCCGGGTGCAGCCCGGACGCGATGGCCGCCCCGCACCCTGCGCCGGTGTCAGTCGGCGCTCAGGTTGCTCCTGAAGAACCGCGTCAGTGTCTCGAACGGAATCAGGTCGGCGCGATCATAAAGATCCACGTGTCCAGCACCGGGAACGATATGCAGCGCTTTGGGCTGCCCGGCCAGCGCGTAGGCCTTCTGGCTGAACTCCAGCGAGTGGGCCTCGCTGCCGGCGATGAACAGCATCGGGCGTGGCGAGATCGTCTCGATGTCATTGAACGGATAGAAGTTCACGAAGCGGACTTCGCTGGTCAGCATGCGGTTCTGCGTGGTCTCCAGCGTGCGGCCCTTGGGAATGGCGATGCCACGCGGGGTACGGTAGAACGCCCAGAACTCGCGGGTCACGGGATCGGCATCGGCGGGCAGCTGGATGGGAAGATAGTCGAGGAAGATTCCCTTGCCGGTGGTGAACTCGGTGTAGCGCTGCTCGGCCGCCTTGGCCAACATCGCCTTGCGCTGTTCCAGCGACACCGACTGGCCCAGACCGTTGCGCGTCACGTCGCCCATGTCATACATGCTGACCGTGGCAATGGCCCGCAGCCGCGGATCCATCTTGGCCGCGCTGATGGCGAAACTGCCGCTGCCACAGATGCCGAGCACACCGATACGCGTGCGGTCGATGAAGTCGCGGGTCCCCAGGTAGTCCACCGCGGCACTGAAAGCTTCGCTGTACATCTCGGGCGCGACCAGATTGCGCGGCTCGCCTTCGCTCTCTCCCCAGAAGGGCAGATCGATCGCCAGGGTCACGAAGCCCTGCTCGGCCAGCTTCTGCGCATACAGCATGGAGCTCTGCTCTTTGACCGCCCCCATCGGGTGGCCGACGATCACCGCGGCCGACGCGGTGGCGTTCGATGTCGCCTTGGGCCGGACGAGATTCCCCACCACCTCCATGTGGTACTGGTTCTTGAAGGTCACCCGTTCAACGGTGACCGTGTCACTTTTGTAGAAATTGTCTGCACCGGTAGGCATCGTGGCTCCCAGGGTCGTGAAGGAACTGGCGGCCAGCGCCAGCAGCAGGGCAAGTCGTTTCATGAGAGGTACTCAGTGAGAAATGCAGGGCGTTGGTAGGCCGGACCCACGGTAGCCCTCCGCAACCACCGTGATTAGCCGGGGGAATGTGGAAGGCGTGCTGAGCTCTGCTCACAATTCGTGGTGTTACTGTGGGCATCGCGCCCGACTCCTGATGCGGAATCAGCAATGGCTGTCCTGAAAACCAACGATCTGCAGGCGTTTCTGGCCGTCGCCAGGGAGCAGAGCTTCACCAGGGCCGCGGCACGGCTCGGGGTCTCTGCATCGGCGCTGAGCCACACCCTGAAACAGCTCGAGGCGCGCCTGGGGGTCCGGCTGCTGGCACGGACCACGCGCAATGTCGCGCCCACCGAAGCGGGCGAGCGGCTGATGCGCTCGATCGGCCCGCATTTCGACGCCATCGGCGAGAGCGTGGATGCGCTCGGCGATCTCCGTGACCGCCCCGCCGGCACCCTTCGCATCACCTGCAGCGACGATGCCATCGAGATGGTGATCCGGCCCAGGCTGGCGACCTTCCTGGCCGCGTACCCGGACATCACGCTGGAGTTCTACGTGGACTACGGATTCACCAACGTGGTCGAGGAACGCTTCGACGCGGGCATCCGCCTGGGCGAGGCGCTGAGCAACGACATGATCGCCGTCCGCATTGGTCCGGACTGGCGGCTGGTGGTAGTGGGCTCGCCTGCGTACTTCCAGCGCCATCCCAAACCCCGTACGCCGTACGAGATCACGGGGTTGCCCTGCGTCAACATCCGTCACCGGCCCGCAGGCAGCATCTATGCATGGGAGTTCGAAAAGGACGGCAAGGAATTCAGCGTCAAGGGAGAGGGGCAGCTGGTGTTCAACAGCATGTTCCATGTCATCAATGCCGCCGTGGATGGCATTGGACTGGCGTATGTGACCGAGGATCTTGCCGCACCCTACCTCGCCAGCGGCCAGCTGGTGCAGGTGCTGGACGAGTGGTGTCCGCTGTTTTCCGGCTACCACCTCTACTACCCCAACCGCCGGCAGGGATCGCCTGCGTTTGCCGCCCTCATCAACGCGCTGCGCCATCCCGCACTATGACGTGCGGGTGCGCGCGGTAAGTGCCGCCAGCAGCGAACCGGCAAGCAGCACCGCCGCGCTGACGATGAAGGTCGCGCGGTAGCCACTGCCGTCGAAAAGCAACCCGCCCACCGTGGAACCCAGCGCGATGGAGAGCTGCACGACCGCCACCATCAGCCCGCCACCGGCCTCGGCATCATCGGGCATGGACCGGGCCAGCCATGCCCACCAGGCGACCGGTGCAGCCGTCGCCACCAGGCCCCAGGCAGCGAGAAGCACGAAGGCCATGCGGCTGGAGTGACCGAAGACGGTAAGCCCCAGCGCGATGACGGCCATGACCAGCGGGATGATCATCAGCGGCAGGTAGACGCTCTTCCGGATGCATCCCCCGATGAGCACGGTGCCGATGAAGCCGGCCACCCCCAGCGCGAGCAGCAGCATCGACAGCATGCCCACGCTCACATGCGTCACCGTTTCAAGGAACGGGCGCAGGTAGGTGAACAGCATGAACTGACCGCTGAAGAACACCCCGACGGCGGCCATCCCGCGCAGCACGAGCGGGCGCCGGAGAACAGCGAAGATGCTGCCGGTCGCCTGGCGAGGCGCCGGCTTCAGGGCAGGAAGACTGATCCATTGCCACACCAGTGCGATCACGGCGATCGGCAACAGGCACAGAAAGGCGCCGCGCCAGCCGATGATGCCGCCGAGGTAGCTGCCCAGCGGGGCTGCCACGACCGTCGCCAGCGCATTGCCGCCATTGAAGACGGCGAGCGCCTTGGGCACGCTCGCGGCCGGTACCACCCGTATCGCGATCGCGGCCGACATCGACCAGAAGCCGCCGATGACCACACCGATCAGCGCGCGCCCGATCATGTAGACCGGATAGCTGGGGGCGAGGCTGACGATGACACCGGAGATGCCCATCAGCACGGTGAGCAGCAGAAGCAGTGTCTTGCGGTCGAGATCACCTGCGATGCGGGCGATGAACAGGCTGGTGATGACGGCGAAGGCACCGGAGATGGCAATCCCATAGCCGGCCCACCCTTCGGTAACGCCGAGCGAGGTGGCGATGGGCGTCAACAGACTGACCGGCATGAATTCCGAGGCGACCAGGCAGAACACGCACAGGGTCATGGCGAAGATGCCGGCCCAGTGCGCCGGCGCGGCGGCAGCGTGATGCGCGTCGCTCTGCGCGGGGAGGGAGGTGGCGACAGGGGGCATGGGGAGCACTCTCTGGAACAGGAATGGCGTTGCCGCCCTGCACAGTGCGCAGGGACGAGACAGGGACGTGGCGTTGGGCAGCGCGGACGACGCGCGACAGAGCCCGGACGTGTTTTCAGTGGGCGCCATGGTGGCCCACGCCGCGGGGACTGATAAGCAGCCCCCGGGTTCATGGACTACTGAGGTTTTCTCAGCAGTGCGTCATCACCACCCCATCGAAGCGCTTCGACCAGCAGCGCGAACGCCGGCGAGTTCTGGCGGCGGCTTGGGTAGTAGAGATGGAAACCGGGAAAGGGCGGGCACCAATCCTGCATCGCCCGCATCAGCCGCTTGTCCGCCAATGCATCGGCCACGATCAGGTCCGGCACGCAGGCCAGGCCGCGGCCCTCCAGTGCCGCCTGGACGATCAGGCGCACACTGCTCAACGTCAGCCGCCCCTCCACCTGCACGTTCACGCTGCGGCCGTCCTTTTCGAACTCCCACGCATACAGCCCACCCTGGGTCAGCAGTCGCATGTTGATGCAGTCATGCACGGTCAGGTCCTGGGGCGTACGCGGCACCCCGCACCGCTTGAAGTAATCCGGGGCACCGACAACGGCCATCCTGAGCGGCGGCGTGACCGGGACCGCGATCATGCCCTTGGCCACCTGCTCGCCCAGGCGTATGCCCGCATCGAACCCCTCCGCGACGATGTCGGCCAGATTGGACTGGTCGGTGATCTCCACCCGGATGTCCGCGTAGGTATCCAGCAGAGGCTGCAGCTTGGGCCAGACCACCTGTTCGCTGGCCGGATCGCTGCTGTTGATGCGCAAGGTGCCACTGGGCCGATCGCGCAGTTCACTCAGGTCGTCGATAGCGCTGTCGATGCTGGCGAAGTGCGGCCCGATCTGCGCCAGCAGCCGTTCACCGGCTTCGGTCGGTGTCACGCTGCGCGTGGTGCGGGTCAGCAAGCGGATCCCCAGCCGCTGCTCCAGCACCCGCACGGTATAGCTCAGCGCAGCCTGCGACACCCCCATCCGCGCGGCGGCGCGGGTGAAGCTGCGCTCCTGGGCCACCGCCATGAGGGCGCGCAGGTCGTTGTAGTGTTCGCGCCGCATGGCCGCCCCATTGATAAACCGCTTTTATAACTCTATTCGTGGCCTGCAGGTTTATCCACATAAAACGGTGCGGCACCATGGGTGCGCCCCACCTTGGGCCATCCCAGCAGGAGCGCGCGATGACCACCCCGCCTTTCCCCACGCTCGCTGTCGCTGCCCGATCGCATCATCGGATGCACGGCCGACACAGCCACCGCCCCACCGTGCGAGCCGCCGCTGCGGCCCGCCCACACCACGGATATCCACATGAACACCCAGTCGGCTCTCTCCGCACGCCAACAGGCCATCCTGCCAATCGCCGCTTTCACGGCGGCCGGCGATCTTCACCGCCTCGAACCGGCCCTGCGCGCCGCGCTGGATGCCGGGCTGACAATCAATGAGATCAAGGAAATCCTGGGTCAGCTCTACGCCTATGCAGGCTTTCCGCGCGCGTTGAATGCACTGGGCACCTTCATGACGGTGGTGGAGGACCGCAAGGCACAGGGCGTCCACGATGCACAGGGCAAGGCACCGGCCACGCTGCCCGCGCCGGACCAGATGCTGGCCGTAGGCACCGCCAACCAGACCCGGTTGTCGGGTCAACCCGTCGCAGGCCCGTTGTTCGCGTTCTCGCCTCAAATCGACCGCTACCTCAAGGAACATCTGTTCGGCGCGATTTTTGCGCGCGACAACCTCGACTGGGGTGATCGCGAGCTCGCCACCGTGGCCGCGCTGTCGGCCATGACAGGGACCGAGTCGCAGGTGCAGGCGCACATGCGCATCAGCCGGAACGTGGCGCTCAGCGAGGCGCAGCTGCAACATGCCGTGGCGGTGCTGCGCGACGTGGTCAGTGCCGAGGCCGCCGATCGCGCGGACCAGGCGCGGCGCGGCACGCTCGCCCACTGAACCCTGCGCAGGAGGAGACCATGACCGGCTGGATAGCATTGATGCTGACGTCCCTGATACTGGGAAGCACCGACGTCGCCGCACAGCCCATCGTGCGCATGTTCGAGCTGCACACCGACCCGGGCCGACAGGAAGCGTTCGACGCGGCCGGCCGGCGCAACATGGACGCCTCCCTGCAGACCGAGCCCGGTGTTCTGGCGATGCACGCCGTCACCGATCGCCAGCGGCCGGGCGTGGCGTACGTCTTCGAAATCTACGCGGATGCGGACGCCTTGAAGACGCATCTTGCGTCCGCGCACTACGCCGATTTTCTACGCGCCACGCAGCCGCTCATCGCCGACAAGACGTTGACGGAAACAACGCCCGTGTTCCTTGCCGAAAAGTCGGCCCCTCTTTCGGTCATGCAGCGCGGCGACACGCCGGAGGTCCGGATCGTCGATGTGACGGTCAAACCCGCGGATATACCGGCATTCACCCGGATCGTCACGGCGGAGATGCGCGAGTCCATGCGGATCGAACCGGGCGTCCTGGCGATGTATGCCGTTACACGGCAGGAGCATCCGGAGCAGTGGATCTTCTTTGAGATCTACGCCGATGCCGCTGCCTATGACACGCACCGGCAAACGCCCCACTTCAAGGACTATCTGCAGCGGACCGCGGAGATGCTGGTGGACAAGGGGCACAGCGAGGTAAGCACCATCGCGTTGAAAAGCCGTGGCGGGGTGTCGTTCGATGCGACCCACGTGCCCTGAGAGGAGGACTTGGATGTCCTGCCATGCGATGAACAGGTGCCACAGGCTGCAACCGCCGTGCCGCCGACGCCAAGCGGCCAACATCCATCTGCCACAACGGTCCCGCACAATTTTCAAACAACCGCTTGAAACACGCGTAACTTCGTCGAACTGGACACGATCCACCAGTTCCGCCAGACTCCGCCCTTTCCTGTTGTTCGGCACCCATGGCGAAACTGCTGGTCCTGCATGGCCCCAACCTCAACCTGCTCGGCACGCGCGAGCCGGGGGTCTATGGGCACACCACGCTGGCGCAGATCGACCAGGCCCTGCTGGCCCAGGCGCAGGCCGCCGGCCATGCCCTGGAGAGCCTGCAGTCCAATGCCGAGCACGTGCTGGTCGATCGGGTGCAGGCCGCCCGCGATGACGGCACCGCCTTCATCCTGATCAATCCGGCCGCGTTCACTCACACGTCCGTGGCCCTGCGCGATGCGCTGGCCGCGGTGGACCTGCCCTTCATCGAGATCCACCTGTCCAATCCGCACGCGCGCGAGCCCTTCCGCCAGCACAGCTATTTCAGCGACAAGGCGGTCGGGGTGATCTGTGGGTTCGGGGCGGACAGCTATCGCTATGCGATGGATGCAGCGCTGACCCGGTTGGCGGCTGCTTCGGCGTGATGACCCTGCCGCGTGTCCTGGCCAGCGTCGCGCTGTGGGGCTGCCTGTGTGGCGCCGCCAGTGCCGCTGATCGCAGCGCGGAAGGCATCGACTGCGCGCAGCCGAGCGGCACCATGGAATCGGATCTGTGCGCCTCGGATGGGGCCAGCGAGGCCGATACCGAATTGAACGCGGTGTACGCCCAGGCGCGCCAGCAGTTGCGCCGCCAGGCGGCCGAAGGCGCCTGCACGCACTGCGCCGATGCCGAAAAGCAGCTGATCCTGGCCCAGCGCGCGTGGATGCAGCTGCGCGACCACGATTGCGACGCGGTCTACGCCTTCAACGCCGATGGCACCTCGCGCAATGGCGCGCAGATGCACTGCCTGACCACCCTCGCGCGCGACCGTACGCGGCAGCTGCGCGATTTCTACGAATTGCTTTGACCCGAGCGCGCCGCGCTTCCCACCACTGACACCACGAGCCAAAGAGGCCCCTATGGATCTCCGCAAAATCAAGAAACTGATCGACCTGCTGGAAGAGTCGAACCTCGCCGAAATCGAAATCAAGGAAGGCGAAGAGTCCGTGCGTCTGTCGCGCGCGCCCGTCTCCGGCTACGGCATGGTCCAGGCCCAGCCGCAGATGATGATGGCCCCCGCACCGGCCCAGGCCGCTGCCCCGGCGATGCCGATGCAGTCGCCGACCGAAGCCTCCACCGGTGGCACCGCCAAGGCCGGCAACGCCCTGCCGGATGGCCACGTGCTGCGCGCGCCGATGGTCGGCACCTTCTATTCGTCGTCCTCGCCGGACAAGCCGGCCTTCGTGTCGGTCGGCCAGGCCGTCAAGGCCGGTGAAACGCTGGCGATCATCGAAGCGATGAAGATGTTCAACCCGATCGAAGCCGATGTTTCCGGCACCATCGTCGCCATCCTGGGCGAAAACGGCCAGCCGGTCGAATTCGACCAGCCGCTGTTCGTGATCGGCTAAGGATTAGTCCATGCTCGACAAAGTCGTTATTGCCAACCGAGGGGAGATCGCGCTGCGCATCCTGCGCGCGTGCCATACCCTGGGCATCCGCACGGTGGCTGTGCATTCCACGGTCGACCGCAACCTCAAGCACGTGGCCATGGCCGACGAGTCGGTCTGCATCGGTCCGGCACCGTCCTCGGAGAGCTACCTCAACATCCCGGCCCTGATCGCCGCGGCGGAAGTCACCGACGCCCAGGCCATCCACCCGGGCTACGGCTTCCTGTCGGAGAACGCCGACTTCGCCGAGCGCGTGGAAGAGTCCGGTTTCATCTTCATCGGCCCCAAGGCCGACACCATCCGCCTGATGGGCGACAAGGTGGAAGCGATCCGCGCGATGAAGGCCGCCGGCGTGCCGTGCGTGCCCGGCTCGGGCGGCCCGCTGACCGACGACATCGTGGCCAACACCAAGATCGCCCGTGAGATCGGCTACCCGGTCATCATCAAGGCCTCCGGTGGCGGTGGCGGCCGTGGCATGCGCGTGGTGCATGCCGAAGCCTCGTTGAAGGCGGCGATCGAGACCACCAAGTCCGAAGCCAAGGCCGCTTTCAGCAACGATCAGGTCTACATGGAGAAGTTCCTGGAGAATCCGCGTCACGTGGAAATCCAGGTGCTTGCCGATGGCCAGGGCAATGCCATCCACCTCGGTGAACGCGACTGCTCCATGCAGCGCCGCCACCAGAAAGTGGTGGAAGAAGCGCCGGCACCGGGCATCACCGCCGAGCTGCGCGATGAGATCGGCAAGGTGTGCGTGGAAGCCTGCATCCGCATCGGCTACCGCGGCGCGGGTACCTTCGAGTTCCTGTTCGAAGACGGCCGCTTCTACTTCATCGAAATGAACACCCGCGTGCAGGTGGAACATCCGGTGACGGAGATGGTGACCGGCATCGACCTGGTCTGCGAGCAGCTGCGCATCGCCGCCGGCCAGAAGCTGACCATCAAGCAGAGCGACGTGGTGCTGACCGGCCACGCGATCGAGTGCCGCATCAACGCCGAAGACGCTGAAACCTTCGTGCCGAGCCCGGGCCAGATCACCGCGTTCCATCCGCCGGGTGGCCCCGGTGTGCGTGTGGATACCCACATCTACAGTGGTTACCGCGTGCCGCCGAACTATGACTCGATGATCGGCAAGCTGATCGTGCACGGCCCGGATCGCGAGACCGCGATCGCGCGCATGCGCGTGGCACTGAGCGAGCTGGTCGTGGACGGCATCAAGACCAACGTCGCGCTGCAGCAGCGCATCATGCGCGACAAGGGCTTCCAGGCCGGTGGGCAGAACATCCACTACCTGGAAAAGCGCCTGGCCGAACGCAAGAACAAGTCGATCGCGTTGACCTGATCGGTTGATTCACGCGTCACGTTGGACAGCAGAAAGGCGGGGATCTCCCCGCCTTTTTGTTTGCGCGAACCGGGCTGCCGGAGGGCACAAACCCGGTAGAGCCAACCCATGGTTGGCTGACGTGCTTACGGCTTGGCGGTATCAGCCGCGGTGACCTGCGAATGCTTCACCGGCTCCACGCCCAGCGAGGAGGTCGGATCCACGATCACCATCGTCTCGGTGGACCCGTCCGGCCACACCACCTGGAAGGTACTGCCGGTGGGCAGCGAAGCGAACGGCATGCCACTCTGCGCGCGATACACCGCAGCGACCTGACTGGCACCGGCACGACGCACTTCGGCATCGGCCTTGACCGAGGTCAACTGCACTTTGGACAGGCTTCGGTAACGATCGTCATAGGTGTCGATCATCACCAGACCCACTGCCCCGGCCGAGTAAGCGACAAACAACGCCACCCAGAACCAGAATTTCGCACCGTGCAGGATTCGACGGTAATTCATCGCCCATTCCTCTGCTTGACCAGCTCTTCAACCAACACGTTCATTTTCCCCGCACCTTGCCGCGATACCGCGGCGTCATACACAAAAGTGGCAAAGTCCTGCCCACCGTCCTGCGAACAGATCCCTCCGTTCGCGCAGAAATTATTCATCAGCACACTGTCGGGCCCGCACGCCATGCCCAACTCGCAGGCCGCCAGCCGCCAGGCGAGTTCGCTGAACTGATCGCCGGCCACCATGCCGCTCATCGCACTGTCGCCGCTGGCGCGCTGGCCCATGCCCGGCGCCAGTGCCATGAAGGCTTCCGGATCCCGCGACTCCATCACCCGCTCGACCAGCCCGCGACGATAGGCCGGAGCGGTTTCCAGTGGATGACCTTCGGCGAACAGCGAGGCCTCGGCCGCCAGGTTGCCGGCCTTGGCGGCCTGCAGGCGCTGGGTCAGGATCAAGGACCGGCCCAGATTGTCGCTGCTGACGAAGCCGGCGCAGCGGCGCGAAACACGCTCGCGCGCGGTCACCATCGACACGGACGCTTTCATGCCCAGCCCGGTCAACACGTCGTTGTCGAGCTGGTAGCCCCCCGGGTCCATGGCGTAGGTGGCGCAGTAGTCGTACACACGGCTGACCATCCACCCGGCCTCCGCATTGCCGTTGGCGGCCTGCAGCTGCAGGCGCTGCGCATACGCAAACAGATCGGTATCGCCTTCGATATCGGCGCGAAGGTCCAACGGCAGGCCGGAGGCCACGGCCGTGCCGCGCTCGCTGCCCAGCAGGCGCCGGGCGAGCTGCCGCGCTTCGGCCGGGACCGCGCTCGGCGCGCTGGCCGCCGTCGGTTCATCGCCCGGCGAGGCCACGTGCTCGGCATGCAGCACCCGATCGCCCGCGCGATAGCCCACCACCCCGAGCAACGCCAGGGCTGGCACGACCAGCAACCAGGTTTTGAGGGTGGGCACGAGCGCCATGGGCGGGACGTCAGAGGCTGTCAGCGATAGACAGCAGAAATGTAAGTTTAGCAAGCAGCCGCAACGCTGTCTGAACCGGTCGTCCGGCCGATCTTACCGGCCGGCGAGACGACCTCCCCACGGTACGCCGGGACCCGCGGGCCGCACTGGTCTAACATGCACGGTTTTCCGCCGGTCCCTGCCCCCATGCCCTTCCTGGAACTCACCCTGCACTGCACCGAAGCCACCCAGCCGCGCTATGAGAATGCGCTGGACGACGTGGGCGCGCTGGCGGTGACCCTGCTCGATGCCGATGCCGACACCAGCAACGAGCGCGCGATCCTGGAACCGGGCGTGGGCGAGACCCCGCTGTGGAACGATCTGGTGCTGACCGCGCTGTTCCCGGGCGATACCAATGCGCTGGCCCTGCTGGCCGCGCTGGATGCCTTCGATCCCGGCCTGGACTGGGCCAATGCCAGCTTCCGCGCCGTGGCCGACGAAGACTGGGAACGCGCCTGGATCGACCAGTTCCAGCCAATGGCCTTCGGTGACCGCACCTGGATCGTGCCGTGGAACCATGAACTTCCAGAAGCCGCGCAGGCCGAGGATGCCGCCGTGGTCCGCCTGGATCCGGGCCTGGCGTTCGGTTCGGGCACCCACCCGACCACGGCCCTGTGCCTGCGTTGGCTGGACGGCCTGGCCGCCGAGGGTGCGCTGGCCGGCAACACCGTGCTCGATTTCGGCTGCGGCTCGGGCATCCTCGCCCTGGCGGCGCTGAAGCTGGGGGCCGCGCGCGCGGTCGGCGTGGACAACGACCCGCAGGCGGTGCTCGCCACCGGTGACAACGCCGAGCGCAATGGGCTGCAGGACCGTGTGCAGGTCTACCTGCCGGACGACGAGCCGCAGGCGACGTATCCGGTCGTGGTGGCGAACATCCTCGCCTCGGCGCTTGATGCACTGGCCGATGTGCTGGCCGCGCGTGTCGCGCCGGGCGGCCGCATCGCGCTGTCGGGCATCCTGCATGGGCAGGAAGGCGAACTGCTGGAGCGCTATGCCCCGGCCTTCGAACAGCTGGCGGTGGCGCAGGACGGTGACTGGATGCGCATCACCGGCGTCCGCCGTGCTTGAATAGCCCGTCTCCTGCCCGGTCCCGTGCCCATGTCCGAGCCTCCGATGCCGCCGCGCCGCCCGATCGCCACGTTCCTGCGTCCGTCGCCGGAGGCGCCGGCCGATCCGGCCGATCCGGCTGACCGCCCGGCCGCGCCGTCTGACGCAGCACCTGCGCCGTCGGCCATGCCTGTGGACGATCGCATCGCACCGCTGGCGGTCGAACAGGTGATCGAAGCACAGCCGGTGCACGCGCCGGAACCCTCCGTCTCGGAATGGGAACGCTCACCCGCGTCCGAGCGGCACCGTGTCGCCGACGATGCGCTGGCGGCCGCGCCACTCGTTGAGACGGCAGCCCCATCGGATGACGTGCGCACCTTCAACGAGGACGCGCGCAGCACGGCCACGGCGGCCCTGCCGCCAGCCGATGCCATCACCACACCGAGCTTCCTCCGCCTGCCCGGTGCGCGCCTGCGAACGCCGGGCTGGCAGTGGGGCATGGTCGCCGGGCTGGCCGCCCTGCTGCTGGTGCAGATCGCCGTGGCCGACCGCGCCCGGCTTGCCGCCGATGCCGGCACCCGCCCGTGGATCGCCGGGCTGTGCGGTGTGCTGGGCTGTTCATTGCCAGCCTGGCGCGAGCCGGCGGCCTTCAGCATGCTCAGCCGCGATGTGCGCCCGGTGCCGGGCCAGGCCGGCGCGCTGCAGGTTCAGGCCAGCATCCGCAACGACGCGCGCTGGGCCCAGGCCTGGCCGTCGCTGCGGCTGTCGCTGTCTGATGCCGATGGCCGCGTGATCGGCACCAATGTGTTCGCGCCGGCCGACTATCTGGACCGCGCCACGGACCCGGCCGCGACGCTGGAACCGGGGCAAAGCGCGCAGATCGCCTTCCGCGTGCGCGAGCCTGCGGCGTCTACCGTCGCATTCACCTTTGAGTTCCTCTGAGGCGTCGCCGGGGCCGCCGCAGCGTGGCAGGCGGCCGACGCACGCGCTAGACTGACCCCATCACCCTTCCGCCGTGGGCTGTTGTCCGCCCCGGCTCTTGCACCGGGAAACTCCTTGAACGCTGTCCTTTCTCGTCCTGACAACAGTCGTGGCGCGCCAAAGCCACCCCTGCGCGAACACGTGGCCCAGTCGGTCAGGCGCTACCTGCGGGACCTGGATGGCTGCGATGCGGACGATGTCTACGAGATCGTATTGCGCGAGATGGAAATCCCGCTGTTCGTGGAGGTGCTCAACCACTGCGAAGGCAACCAGAGCCGCGCCGCGGCGATGCTGGGCATCCACCGCGCCACCCTGCGCAAGAAGCTGAAGGAATACGGCATCACCACCTGATGCCGGTGGGCAGGCGCTTAGTGCCTGGCGGAAAGCAGGCCGGATCGAGCAGCGCTCGGTGCCGGCCTTCGTCGTTTCTGGGGCCATGCCAGCGCCACTGGCCTACAATATGCCCCCGCTCCGCTTCGATCTCCTGCCCCCATGAGTTCCGATCTGCTGCCCGTGCGCCGGGCCCTGCTGTCTGTTTCCGACAAAACCGGTCTGATCGACCTGGCCCGCGCCCTGGCGGCGCGCAACGTGGAGCTGCTGTCCACCGGCGGCACCGCCAAGGCGATCCGCGAGGCGGGCCTGGCCGTCAAGGACGTCGCCGACGTCACCGGCTTCCCGGAAATGATGGACGGCCGGGTCAAGACCCTGCACCCGATGGTGCACGGCGGCCTGCTCGGCCGCGCCGGGCTGGATGACGCGGTGATGGCCGAACACGGCATCGGCGCGATCGACCTGCTGGTGCTGAACCTGTATCCGTTCGAGTCGGTCACCGCCAAGGCGGACTGCGCGCTTGAAGACGCCGTGGAGAACATCGACATCGGTGGCCCGGCGATGCTGCGTTCGGCGGCCAAGAACTTCGCCCGCGTCGCCGTGGCGACCGACCCGTCGCAGTACGCCGAGCTGCTGGCCGAACTGGACGCCAACGACGGCAAGCTCTCGGCCGCCAAGCGCTTCGCCTTCTCGGTGGCCGCGTTCAACCGCGTGGCCCAGTACGACGCGGCGATCAGCAACTACCTTTCTGCGGTGACCACCACCGACACCGCCGTGCCGGTGCGTGCGGAGTTCCCGGCGCAGATGAATTCGAACTTCGTGAAGGTGATGGATCTGCGCTACGGCGAGAACCCGCACCAGAGCGGCGCGTTCTATCGCGACCTGTACCCGGTGCCGGGCACGCTGGCCACGTTCCAGCAGCTGCAGGGCAAGGAACTGAGCTACAACAACCTGGCCGATGCCGATGCGGCGTGGGAATGCGTGCGTCAGTTCGACGTGCCGGCCTGCGTGATCGTCAAGCACGCCAACCCGTGCGGCGTGGCCGTGGGTGCCGGCAACGGCGATGCCTACGAGCTGGCCTACGCGACCGACCCGACCAGCGCCTTCGGCGGCATCATCGCCTTCAACCAGCCGCTGGACCTGGCCACCACGCAGGTGATCCTGGACCGTCAGTTCGTTGAAGTGCTGATCGCCCCGGACTACGCGCCGGCGGCACTGGAGTACGCGACCAAGAAGGCCAACGTGCGCGTGCTGCGCATTCCGCACGGACAGGGCCGCAACAACTACGACACCAAGCGGATCGGCTCGGGCCTGCTGATGCAGAGCGCCGACAACCGCGGCATGAGCCGCGACGAACTGACCGTGGTGAGCAAGCTGGCGCCGACCGACAAGCAGTTCGCCGATCTGCTGTTCGCCTGGAAGGTCGCCAAGTTCGTCAAATCCAACGCCATCGTGTACGCCAAGGACAACCGCACCATCGGTGTCGGCGCCGGCCAGATGAGCCGCGTCTACTCGGCGCGCATCGCGGGCATCAAGGCCGCCGATGCGAACCTGGTGGTGGAAGGCTCGGTGATGGCCTCCGATGCGTTCTTCCCGTTCCGCGATGGCATCGATGCCGCCGCTGCGGCCGGCATCAAGGCGGTGATCCAGCCGGGTGGCTCGATGCGCGACAACGAAGTGATCGCCGCGGCCGACGAACATGGCCTGGCGATGGTCTTCACCGGCGTGCGTCACTTCCGCCACTGATGGTGGCATCGACACGGATGTCGTCCTCGCTCCGCAATCGCCTCGCAGCGGTGGTCATGGCCACTGCTGCGGGGGTGCTGGGCTGCACGCCTGCCAGTGAACCGGGGGCGTCTTCCGAATCGGGCAAACCACACCGCGTGCTCGACACCACGGCGCAGCCGGAAGACACCGTCCGGGTCCGGGGCGATCACACCCAGCGCCTGCTGGCCTTCCTTCGCACGCGCTATGGCGACAAGGCCGTCCTGGATGCGCCGTGGAAGGATGCGTGGGAGGACACCGAGGTCGAGGCACTACGCCCGGTCACCCGCAGCGTGTGCGCGCGTGACACGGTCACGGCCGACGGTCATGAGCAGACCCTGCTGGCGGTGTGCCAGACCCTGGACGACGCAGCCACGGTCGAGCCGGGCCGGGTCGATCTGTATGTGCTGCGCGTGGGCACGGACGACGAAGAGGCCAACCGCGGCGGCATGTTCGCCCCACTGCCTGCCAAGGATCCGCTACTGGTGATGGCCCAGCGCCTGCAGGGCCCATACGGGCGCCACGGCGCACCCGGTACGGTCCAGATCGCGCAGCTTGGCCCGCAGCGCCATGCCTTCCAGATCACCCACGAAGAACACCGGCGCGGCCATCGGCGCGTCTGGCGCAGTTACATCGCCGAACACAATCATCGTCTGCGCGATGTCGCCCGGTACCGCGATCACCTCGACAATCTTGCCCTGCACCGCTGTGACGGCCATCCGGCCGACTGCGGCGAGGGCGTGTTCTCGGTCGACTTCAGCACGACGGTGGGCGACAGCAACGCCGTGGATGGCTACTGGCCGCTGACGGTGCGTGCCAGCGGCCACGACTGCACGGGCCCGGCGACCGCGTTCTACCACCTCATCTTTGATGCCCGGCAGCGCGCGTACCCGGTGCCGGACGACCTCCAGCGCGACGGCTGCGCCGACAGCTGAGGCCGTGGGTTGCCACGGCCACCGTCCGCCCCAATGCACCCGCCGCCCGCACCGCGTAAAATCACGTTCCTGCCCTCTTACGCGAGAACTGCATTGAAGATCTTGGTCATCGGCGCTGGCGGCCGCGAACACGCCCTGGCCTGGAAGCTGGCCCAGTCCGCGAAGGTCCGTGAGGTCATCGTCGCCCCCGGCAATGCAGGCACCGCCACCGAGCCCAAGTGCCGCAACGTGGACGTCAAGGTCACCGATCTGGACGGTCTGTTGGCGCTGGTCGGCACCGAAGGCATCAGCCTGACCGTGGTCGGCCCGGAAGTGCCGCTGGTGGCTGGTGTGGTCGATCGCTTCCGCGCCGCCGGGCACCGCATCTTCGGGCCCACCGCCGCCGCCGCGCAGTTGGAAGGCAGCAAGGCGTACGCGAAGGATTTCCTGGCCCGCCACGGGATCCCGACCGCGTTCTATGCCGTGCATACCGACATCGAACCGGCGCTGGCCTACCTGCGTGAGAAAGGCGCACCGATCGTGGTCAAGGCCGATGGTCTGGCCGCCGGCAAGGGCGTGATCGTGGCGATGACCCTGGCCGAGGCCGAGGACGCGGTGCGCGACATGCTCTCCGGCAATGCCTTCGGCGATGCTGGCGCACGCGTGGTGATCGAAGAATTCCTGGACGGCGAAGAAGCCAGCTTCATCTCGATGGTGGACGGTAAGACGGCGCTGCCGATGGCGACCTCGCAGGACCACAAGCGCGTGGGCGACGGTGACACCGGCCCGAACACCGGCGGCATGGGCGCGTACTCGCCGGCCCCGGTGGTGACCGATGAAGTGCATGCGCGCGTGATGCGCGAGGTGGTCAACCCGACCGTGCAGGGCATGATCGCCGACGGCATTCCGTTCACCGGCTTCCTCTATGCCGGCCTGATGATCGATGCCAGCGGCGCGCCGAAGGTGATCGAGTTCAACGTGCGCTTTGGCGACCCGGAAACCCAGCCGGTGATGCTGCGCCTGCAGTCGGACCTGGTGGATCTGGTCGAAGCGGCGATCGACGAGCGCCTGGACACCGTGGAGGCGCAGTGGGATCCGCGCCCGTCGCTGGGTGTGGTGATGGCGGCCTCGCCCTATCCGGAGACCCCGATCACCGGTGACGTGATCCACGGCCTGGACGCTGTGGCGGCGACGGCCAAGGTATTCCATGCCGGCACCACGCTGGACGCGCAGGGCCAGGTGCTCAGCGCCGGCGGCCGTGTGCTGTGCGTGGCTGCACTGGGCGGCACGGTGGGCGAGGCACAGCGCAACGCCTACGCCGGCGTCGGTGCCATCCACTGGGCCCATGAGTTCCACCGTAGCGATATCGGCTGGCGGGCGATTGCGCGCGAGCAGGGCTGACCTGGCACGGTCGGGGCCACGACCGATCGAAGCACTGCCCTGAACGCCAGAAAGCAAAAAGGCCCGGCATCAGCCGGGCCTTTTTGCGTAACCACGCCAGTCACTGCATCACGCAGTAAACAGCGCCTTCATCTTCTTCAGCGCGTTCGCCTCGACCTGGCGGATGCGTTCGGCCGACACGCCGTACTCATCGGCCAGCTCCTGCAGCGTCACCTTGCTGTCCGCGTCCAACCAGCGACGGCGGATGATGTCGCGCGAACGCGCATCCAGTTCGGCCATGCCTTCGCGCAGCAGCTGCAGCTGATTGTCTTCGCTGTCCATCCGCTCGTACGCCATCGAAGGATCTTCTTCGTTGGCGCGCAGGTAGGCAGCCGGCGACGGCGGCGCATGATCGTCATCGTCATCGCTGGAGAGATCGAAACCGATATCGCGACCCGACAGGCGCGACTCCATCTCGAGCACTTCACGCTCGGACACGTTCAGGTCCTTGGCCACCGCGCTGACTTCGGCCGCGTTCATCCAGCCCAGGCGGGTCTTGGACTTGCGCAGGTTGAAGAACAGCTTGCGCTGCGCCTTGGTCGTGGCGACCTTGACGATGCGCCAGTTCTTGAGGATGAACTCGTGCATTTCCGCACGGATCCAGTGCACCGCGAACGACACCAGGCGAACGCCCATGTCCGGGTCGAAGCGCTTCACCGCCTTCATCAGGCCGATGTTGCCTTCCTGGATCAGGTCGCCCAGCGCCAGGCCATAGCCGTTGTAGCCACGGGCGACGTGCACCACGAAGCGCAGGTGGGAATGGACCAGCTCGCGCGCGGCGTCCAGATCCAGCTCGTCGCGGAAGCGGCGGGCCAGATCCTGCTCGTCATCGACCGACAGCACCGGGATCTGGTGCACGGCACCGATGTAGGCGTCCAGCGAACCGAGCGCACTGGGAATCGGGAGATTGTTTGCCACAAGGGCAGTAGAGGTGTTCTGGCTCATAGCACTCATCTTAGCAGTCCCGGAATTGGACTGCTAAAGGGGAAAGAAGTTCCAGCGTTCTGTTCATGGGACGCTGGCACCGAAGACACCTATAACGTACCGCGAAATGATGACAGTGGCGAGAGGCTGGAAACAAACCATCAAACCCCATGAAATCAACAGGATAGACGGATGAATTGGGCGCTGGCGCGTGTTTTCTGGCTGAACAGGCTGCCGGATGCGCCCATTCAGCCCGGAAAGGTTGTCGGCAGTTCAGCCAGGCATGGCCTGGCTCTACCCCCTGCGCCACCGCTACGCGTGGCAGGCCCAAACCCACCGACGCCTGGTAATAGCCCGCCATGTTCAACCCGCAAGCGGCAGGTGGCGCACTCCATCATCGCGATGCTGGCCGTCCAGATGACGACCGCCAGTGATTACGCCGCCGGCTCCAGCGCGGCACGCGGCGGCAGCGACCAGTCGATGCGCGCGTTGCCGCGGCGCTGCAGGTAGTCATTGGCCATCGAAAAATGACGGCAGCCCAGGAAGCCGCGATGCGCCGACAGCGGCGAAGGGTGCGGTGCCTTGAGCACGCGGTGCCGGCCGGTATCGATGACCTTGCCCTTCTGCTGGGCGTAACTGCCCCACAACAGGAACACCAGGCCCTCGCGCTCGCGGTTGAGCGTGTCCACCACATGGTCGGTGAAGCCCTCCCAGCCACGCCGCTGGTGAGAGCCGGCGTTGCCCGCCTCCACCGTCAACACCGCATTGAGCAGCAGCACCCCACGGTGCGCCCACGGCAGCAGGCAGCCGTGGTCCGGGCGCGGGATGCCCAGATCGGCTTCGATCTCTTTGTAGATGTTCAGCAGCGATGGCGGCACCGGTACGCCCGGCATGACCGAGAAACTCAGGCCGTGGGCCTGGCCATGCCCGTGATACGGATCCTGGCCGAGGATGACCACCTTGACCTGGTCGAAGGGCGTGGCGTCGAACGCGGCGAAGATCTGCGGGCCAGGGGGAAACACCTGGGCACCGGCCGCCTTGCGCTGGCGCAGGAACGCGGAGAGTTCGCGCATGTCCGGGCGCAGCAGGTAATCACCGATACGCGTCTTCCAGCTCGGTTCGAGCTGGATGCTGGGCACTACATCGTCATTCATCGCACTACAGGCTTTTCGTTGAGGCGGGACAGGCGCAGCTGGAACAGCACCTTGGTGATGAGCAGGCGCTCTTCGATCGGCTTCTGGACCAGATCGTTGGCACCGGCCTGGAGCAGGCCGGACTGGTTGTGCGGGTTGCCGTCGCCGGTCATGACCAGCACCGGCAGGCGGCGCTTGCCGTAGCCGAAGTCCACGCGCACGCGCTGCACCACATCACGGCCACTGAGCTCGCCCTTGAGCGTGACATCGGTGAGCACCAGATCGATGCGGTGGCTGCTGCGGCCGAGCGACTCGGCGGTGAGCAGCGCGAAGGCATCTTCGGCAGTGAGCACGTGCAGCACGTTCAGGCCCTGCCGTTCTAGCATGCGCTTGGTCGCCTCGGCGACGACGCGGCTGTCTTCGACATACAGGATCGTGGCGCCCGGAATGGTCTCTGGCTGCACATAGCCACGGATGAAGGTGGCCAGGGCTTCGTGACCGAGCGCCTTGTCGAAATAATCGGTGACGTACTCGGTGAAGCGGCGCTGTTCCAGATGCTGCTGCGCGTCGCCGGAGACCACGATGACCGGCACGTAGGCCTGGCCCGCCGCGTCGCGCACGATGCGCGCCAGGTCCAGCCCGTCGCCATCGCTCAGGGTGAGCGAGGTGGTGACCAGACTGACCGGCCCGGCATCCAGCGCCGCACGCGCCTCGGCGATGCTCGCACAGCCCACCACCTCCACGGCCGGCAGTTCGCGCTGCAGCACATCGGCAATCAACTTGCGGACCAGCCTGGAGCCGTCGACGACCATCACGCGCGGGGCGTCGTCGGCGAGGTGCTTGAGGGCTTGCGGACGCATGCGGGCCTCAGGTTTCGGTCGGACGGGTCTGGCGCAGGAAATGCCCCGTCACCAGCCAGGCGCCCAGCCAGCCCAGCACCACGGTGCCGAGCAGCACGAACGAGGAATGCAGCAGGTCCAGACCATGCAGCACGAAGGGGCTGCCATAACTCTGCGAGAGCGCCGCCAGCGGCGGACGCAGCGCCAGCCCGGCCGCACCGATCAGCGCGAGGGCGACCGCGCCGGCGCCCAGGCCGTACCACGCGCCCAGATACAGGAACGGGCGGCGGATGAAGCCATCGCTGGCGCCGAGCAGCTGCAGCACGCCGATCTCATCGCGGCGCGCCTGGATGTCCAGGCGTACGGTGTTACCGACCACCAGTGCGGCACCGAGGCCGAGCAGCACCGACAGCACCTGCACCAGGCGCGTACCAAAGCCCAGCCAGCCATCCAGGCGTTTGCGCCACAACGCATCGTGCTGGACCAGATCGGCCTGCGGCAGGCCTTCCAGCGACTGCGCCAGGCGCGCATCGTCGGCGCCCTCGCCCGGGGTCACGATCAGCAGGGTCGGCAGCGGATTGTCATGCAGTGCATCGATGGCCTCACCGAGCCCGGCGCTCTCGCGCAGCTCGGCCAGGCCCTGCTCCGGGGTCTGCACGGTGACGTTGGCCACGTCGGCGCGACCGCGCAGGGCCTCGGCCACCTGGCGGGCCGCATCGGCACCGGCGTCGGTCTTCAGAAAGAGGTTGATGTCGCGCGACTGCTGCACGCTGCCGGCGAAGTGCTTGAGGTTGTCCAGCGCGATCGACAGGCCCAGCGGCAGGGCCAGCGCGAGCGCCATGACCATCACCGTGAGCAGCGTCGCCCACGGCTTGCGCCACGCACGGCCGAGGCTGAAGACCACGCTGTGGCCGTGATGGTGCAGCCACACGCCCAAGCGCGAGGGCGCGGCGGTTTCCTTGGTCACCGGAGTATTCATTCGGCCAGGTCCTGCGGCGAGATGTCATCGACCAGGCGGCCGTGATCCAGGATCAGCACGCGCTTGCGCATGCGTCGCAGCAGGGCCAGATCGTGGCTGACCACCAGCACGCTGGTGCCGCGATCGGGCAACTCGGCAAACAACGCCATGATTTCCGCCGCCAACGTGGGATCGAGATTGCCGGTGGGCTCATCGGCGACCAGCAGCGTGGGCTCGCCGACAATCGCACGGGCGATACCGACGCGCTGCTGTTCACCGGCCGACAGCTGCGAGGGCAGGGCTTTTTCGCGATGGCCCAGGCCCATGCGTTCGAGTACCGAGCGCACGCGCTTGCCGATCTCGTTGCGGCGGGTGCCGCGCAGGATCAACGGCAGGGCGACGTTCTCGGCGATGCTGCGGTCCATCAGCAGCCGATGGTCCTGGTACACCGCACCGACCTCGCGCCGATGCCGCGGAATACTTCCGCCGCGCACCTTCAGCAGGTTGCGCTCATTGAAGATCACCGCGCCGCGGCTGGGCCGCTCGTCGAGATGGATCAACTTGAGCAGGGTGCTCTTGCCCGCACCGGAATGGCCGGTGACGAACAGCATTTCCCCGGGGGCGACATCGAAGCTGACGTCCACCAGTGCCTGGTGGCCGCCCGCATATTGTTTGCTGACATTGTCAAAACGCAGGACGCTCATCCCCTGATTATGCAGGACGAGGGTGGCGGCGTGGAGGTCGGGCGTCAGACGGTAGGTGCCGACCGTTGGTCGGGGGAAGCGCCATCGCATTCGCGCTGTCGCCCCACGGTTCGCTGCGCAAACCGTGGGCCCCTCTCATCAGCACCCGATCCCCCGTCGCTTCGCGACCGCCCCCTTACCAAGGGGGCTATACCCCCCAGGCATCGCGGGTCGCGCGTCCGGTCTTACGAACCGGACAGCATCCGGCGGATCTTGCGGCCCAGGCGGGTCAGGAACGAGGCGCCCGGATCGGCGGCGGGCGTGCCGCGCATCGGCTTGGCGGTCACCTGCACCGGGGTCACCGGGCCGGTGGCTGCCGCGCCCTCGGCACCTTCGACCGGACGGCCGTGGCGACGACGACGACGCTTGCGCGGCGCGCGCTCACCTTCCACCGCCGGGCTGCCATCGGCAGACGGCGCGGCGGTCGGGGCCAGCTGCGGCTTGAGCTCGGCCTCGACGGCAGCGACCGGCTGCTCGCCTTCCACGCGCGGCTTGCGCTCGCGACGCGGCTTGCCATCGGCACTGCGCTCGCCCGGTGCGCGGCGCTCGCCACGGCCACCGGCCGGCTTGCCGCCACGGCTGCTGCCACCGCCACGACGCTGCTCTTCGGCGGCACGCGCTTCGCGTGCTTCGCGGAAGATCTGGCCGACGCTTTCGTTCTCGTCGCCCTCGGCATCACCCTCGCCTTCCGGCGACGGTGCACGCGGCGCGCGCGGGATCGGGGTCAGGATTTCGCTGGTGACCGGCTCGACCGGGATCTTCTGCTCGATGTAGGCCTCGATATCCGGCAGGCCCATCGCGTAGCGCTCGCAGGCGAAGCTGATCGCATCGCCTTCTTCGCCCAGGCGCGCGGTACGGCCGATACGGTGCACGTAGTCTTCCGCATCGAACGGCAGATCGTAGTTGTAGACGTACTTGATGCCGTCGATGTGCAGGCCGCGGGCGGCGACATCGGTGGCCACCAGGATTTCCAGCTGGCCCTTCTGGAAGCGGTTGAGCAGGCTCTCACGCTTCTTCTGCGGCACATCGCCGGACAGCACGCCGACGCGGTAGCCGGCCTTTTCCAGCGAACGCGCCACGCGCTCGACGAACACCTTGGTGTTGACGAACACCATGGTGCGGGCACCTTCGCTGCGCGAGAGCAGGCCCAGCAGCAGCGGGATCTTTTCTTCGTCGGCCGGGAAATAGATGCGCTGGCGCACGCGGGCGGCGGTGATAGATTCGCTCTCCACCACCAGCTTCTGCGGCTCGTTCATGTGCTCATAGGCCAGCTCCAGCACGCGATGGCTGAGCGTGGCGCTGAACAGCAGCGTCTGGCGCGTGCTGCGCTCGGGCATGCGGCGCAGCAGGAAGCGGATGTCCTTGATGAAGCCCAGGTCGAACATGCGGTCGGCTTCGTCGAGCACGCAGATCTCGCAGGCGTGCAGCGAAACCACCTTGTGCTGCTTGACGTAGTCGATCAGGCGGCCGGGGGTGGCGATGATCACGTCCACGCCCTGCTGCAGGATTTCGCGCTGCTTGTCGTAATCCACACCGCCGTAGACCAGCGCAAAGCGCAGGCCGAGGTCGGAGCCGAACTTCACAGCATCCTTGTGGATCTGGATCGCCAGTTCGCGGGTCGGGGCCAGGATCAGCGCGCGCGGGTCTTCCGGCTTGCGGTCGGCCAGCGCCGGGCGGGTCAGCAGGCGGTTCACCACGGCGACCAGGAAGGCCAGGGTCTTGCCGGTGCCGGTCTGGGCCTGGCCGGCGACGTCGCCGCCGGGCAGCGCGACCGGCAGGGTCAGCGCCTGGATGGGCGTGCAACGGGTGAATCCGGCTCCTTCAAGGCCGGCCTGCAGGGCCGGATGCAGCTCGAAGGAGGAGAAGGTCAAATCGGTCAGCGGTTTGTCGCTCATGAGTCCGTCTTGGTAAGGCCAGCCGGCAGAGGTGCGGGTGGCTTGCATCATCTTGGGGGGCACCGTCGCAAACGGCCCCTGCGCCGGGATTGGCGGGGCCGGACTCGGGTCCAGGGCGCCGCGCAATGCCCCAGTTTAGCGCAATGTCGGCGGCAAACCGGGATCCCCCGTCGCTAGACCCCGTGAGAATGCCCGTCCAGCGCGCCATTACAGCGCGTTGGCACGGCTGGCGTGCGCTCTGCACCTCGTATTCACCCGCCCTGCCGCCGGTTGAACGGCGCGGCGGGCGGGGCTGGAACCGTCGTGCTGGCCCCCGCATATCAACCGGGATCGTCGCGATAACGCAGGTGGGCGATCACGGGACGCTTCTTTCCAACCAGCGTCTGTCCGGTCACGGCGATAGCGGTACACTGCGCCCCGTGAGCGTCCAGGCATCCGCCGAACGCACCGCTGGCCGCCCGCGGCCACGAGGCACCAGACGAGGGTGACGCCCGGTTGGCGTTGCCCAAATTCAACTTCCTCCGGCCCTGCCGGGTGCATTACCAGACGAGAAACCAAGATGAGCGACAAGGTTGTACATGTCGGCGACGCCGACTTTGATAGCGCAGTGCTGAATTCCAAGGAACCGGTGCTGGTCGATTTCTGGGCCGAATGGTGTGGTCCCTGCAAGATGATCGCCCCGGCGCTGGATGAACTGGCCGACGCCTACAACGGCCGCGCCAAGATCGCCAAGGTCAACGTGGACCAGAACCGCGCCCTGGCCGCCAAGTACCACGTGCGCTCGATCCCGATGCTGCTGGTGTTCAAGGACGGCGAAGTCCAGGCCCAGCAGATCGGTGCCGTCGGCAAGGCCCAGCTGGCCGGCATGCTCGACAAGGCCCTGGCCTGATCGCAGCGGGCAGCCGGCACCGTCCGGCTGCCACGCGGGCCCGTCGCCCGCATGAATGACCCTGCCCCACCCGGCTTGCGCGCCGCCGCGAGCCGGTGTTAGTGTCGGCATATCCGGCCGCATTCGCGCGCCGCATCTTCTGGACGCAGTTTCCTTCCAGATCCTTTCCCAACGTTCGCCGCCCTGCCGGGCGCTCGCACCTTCTAGCGAGGAATCCAGCACTTGTCCGATATCACTACTTCCGAACCCGGGAGCGCCGACGCGCCCGCCGAGAAGCGCGTGCGCAAGCCGCGCGTCGCCAAGGCCGCCGCCAACACCGCTGCCGACGCCGGTTCCCCCCCCTCACAACCCGCTCTGCCTCTGGCTGCCGCGTCTGACGCGCCGGCGCCGGCTGCTGCTCCTTCGGCAGCCCCGCAGGCATCGGCGCCGGCAGCTTCTGCCGGTGGCGACGCATCGCCCTCGCAGGGCGGTGGTCAGCAGGACACCGGCGACGGTGGCCAGCGCAACCAGAATGGCCGGCACCAGAACCCGCAGGGCGGGCAGAACCCGTACCAGCAGGGCCAGGGCCAGAACCAAGGCCAAGGCCAAGGCCAGGGTCAGGGCAACCGCCGCGACCGTTTCCGCAATCGCCGTGACCGCAACCGCGGTGGCGATCGCTACAACGACGACGGCATGCCCCAGGACAACGGCGAACAGCAGCCGTTCGTGCGCAGCCAGCAGGCCAACGTGCCCGAAGGCTTCCCGGTCTATTCGCTGAGTGACCTCAAGCGCATGCCGGCACAGAAGCTGCTGGAAATCGCCGAACAGCTGCAGATCTCCGAAGGCGTGGCCCGTGCCCGCAAGCAGGACGTGATCTTCGCCCTGCTCAAGGTGCTGACCCGTCATGGCGACGGCGTTGCCGCCGACGGCGTGCTGGAAATCCTGCCGGACGGCTTCGGCTTCCTGCGCGCGGCCGAAGCCAGCTACCTGGCCGGCCCGGACGATACCTACATTTCGCCCAGCCAGATCCGCCGCTTCAACCTGCGCACCGGCGACCACCTGTCCGGCCGCATCCGCTTCCCGAAGGACGGCGAGCGCTACTTCGCGCTGTCGATCGTGGACACCATCAACGGTGAGCCGCTGGAAGCGTCCAAGAACAAGGTGCTGTTCGAGAACCTGACCCCGCTGTTCCCGCGCAAGCGCTTCACCCTGGAACGCGGCAACGGTTCGTCCGAAGACATCACCGGCCGCATCCTCGATCTGATGGCACCGCAGGGCAAGGGTCAGCGTTCGCTGATCGTCTCCCAGCCCAAGGCCGGCAAGACGATGATGATGCAGCAGGTGGCCACGGCGATCACCACCAATCATCCGGACGTGCACCTGATCGTGCTGCTGATCGATGAGCGCCCGGAAGAAGTGACGGAAATGCAGCGCACCGTGCGCGGCGAAGTCATCAGCTCCACCTTCGACGAACCGGCTGCGCGCCACGTGCAGGTCGCCGAAATGGTAATCGAGCGGGCCAAGCGCCTGGTCGAGCACAAGAAGGACGTGGTGATCCTGCTCGACTCGATCACCCGCCTGGCGCGTGCCTACAACAACGTGGTGCCCAGCTCCGGCAAGGTGCTCACCGGTGGTGTGGACGCCAACGCCCTGCACCGTCCGAAGCGCTTCTTCGGCGCGGCGCGTAACGTGGAGGAAGGCGGCAGCCTGACCATCATCGCTACCGCGCTGGTCGATACCGGCAGCAAGATGGACGAGGTGATCTACGAAGAGTTCAAGGGCACCGGCAACAGCGAAGTGCACCTGAGCCGTCGCATCTCCGAAAAGCGCGTGTTCCCGGCGATCGACATCAACCGCTCGGGTACCCGCCGCGAAGATCTGCTGATCGAACCGGAACTGCTGCAGAAGATCTGGATCCTGCGCAAGCTGCTGCATCCGATGGATGAAATGGCCGCAATGGAATTCCTGCTCGACAAGATGAAGAACACCAAGTCCAACGACGAGTTCTTCGGTTCGATGAAGCGCTGATCGGCGCAGCATCCGGACAGAAAGAGGCCCCGCATTGCGGGGTCTTTTTCGTTGAGAGGGTGCCCGGGTAGTGCCGGCCGCTGGCCGGCTCCACGCATCCTCCGCCGAACGCCGGCCGGGCAGAGCCCGGCTCTACGGGCAGCGCACCACGCCCGGCGCCTTGTCTGCATTCACCGACACGCGCACCTGGGTAAACGCCGCCGCAAACGGCGTGTCGGCGCTCACCACGAACGGCGCTTCCACCGCGCCCAGGTCCACGCCGCGTTTGGCAAAGCACGCCAGCGGCACGGTCACGGTCTGCTTCTGGCCCGGTGCCAGCGTGGTCAGCAGCGGCGCGATATCCACGCCGCCGTCGCAGCCGGTGCCGCACTGCATGCTCACCGTCACCGGCGATGTCGGGCGCTGCACCAGCTGCAGGTCGAACTGCAGCGCGCCGTGGTTGCGCGCCAGCGCGCCCAGGTTGCGCCGCGAGGTGCTGCGCGCGATCAACTGCGCCGGTGCCAGCCACGTGACTTCCTTCGCGTCCTGCTGGGTGTTGACCTGCACGGTGCGCACCTGCACCACTGGCGCGGCGGCCGGCCAGCGCAGCGTGGCGTTGAGGTCGTTGCCCAGCGGCTGGGTCGCGCCGCCGGCCGCCACATGCAGCGCGAACGGTGGCGTGTCAGCCCGGTTGAAGATCGGCAGGGTGGTCACCTCGCCGCAGTTGTCCGGATTGGCTTCGGGAAGACGCGTCAGCGTGCCGGGCGAGCTGTAGGCCAGGCCGTGACCCAGCGCGAACAGCGGCGGACGCTTCGGGTCCGGCCGGTCGATCGGTGCCGGGCAGGGAACGCCCGGCCACGGGAAGCTCAGGCGCCCGCGGAAATCATGCACGGGCTTGCCATCCTTGCCGGCCACCAGCACATCGGTGATGCCCTTGCCCTCGGTGCCCGGCAGCCACGCCGCCACGAAGGCCTGCGATTGGTTGAGCAGGTCGTTGGTGTACATCGGGCGCCCGGAGAAGTACACGGTCACCACCGGCTTGCCACTGGCCTGGGCCGCGCGCAGCACCGCCAGATCCTGCGGATAGGCGCGGCTGTGGCTGACCGAATCAGAGGCCAGGATGTCGCCGTTGGTCTCGGCGTACGGCGTCTCGCCAATCACCGCCACCACCACATCGAACCGGGTGGGATCCAGCGCGGTGGCATCAGCGCTGTAGGCAACGTTCTGTGTGCCCAGCTCGGCACGCAACGCCCCCAGCACCGAATCAGCGTGGGGGAAATCGGCATTGCGGTTCTCGGTGCCCTGCCAGGTCAGCGACCAGCCGCCGGACTGATCGGACAGGTTGTCGGCACTCTTGCCGACCACCATGACGCGTGCATCGCGGCGCAGCGGCAGAACCTTCGCATCGTTCTTGAGCAGCACCAGCGACTCGCGCACCGCCTGGCGCGCCAGCTCACGGTGCTGCACGGCAGCGACATCACCGGCGTAGCGGCTGTCCGACGGCTTGTGATCGAAAAGGCCTGCACGCAGCTTCACGCGCAGGATGCGGGTGACCGCATCATCGATGCGCGCCATCGGGATCTCCCCGCGCTCCACCTGGGCCATGGTGTTGGCGATGAAGGCCTTCCAGTCGTCGGGCACCATCACCATGTCGATGCCGGCGTTGATCGCCTGCGCGCAGCTGTCGTTGCGGCAGCCCGGCACCTGGGCGATGCCGTTCCAGTCGGACACGACGAAACCGTCGAAGCCCATCTTCTCTTTCAGCGCACCGGTCAGCAAGGCTCTGTTGCCGTGCATCTTGCCGTAGTCGACCCCGCCACTGCGGTCGTTCCAGCTGTTGAACGACGCCATCACCGTCTGCACGCCTTCGCCGAGCGCGCCGTAGTAGCCCTGCCCGTGCACGTTGATCATCGTGGCCTTGTCGACCAGCGCCTCACCCTGGTCGCGGCCGTTGTCGGTCGCGCCATCGCCGATGTAGTGCTTGGCCGTGGCGACCACGTTGCCGTCATCGCCGAAACGTCCCTGCGCGCCCTTGACGTAGGCCTGTGCTAAGGCGCGGATCACATGTGGATCGGAGGAATAGCTTTCGTAGGTACGGCCCCAGCGCGGATCGTGCGCCACCGCCAGGGTCGGCGCGAACACCCAGTCGATGCCGGTCGCGCGCACCGCGTGTGCGGTGGCCTGGCCGATCCGCTCGATCAGGGCGGCGTCGCCCGCCGCGCCCAGGCCGATGTTGTGCGGGAACAGCGTGGCGCCGTAGACGTTGTTGTGACCGTGCACCGCATCGGTGCCCCAGATCACCGGGATCGGCGTGCGTGCATCGGTGGCCAGCGAGGCCGCGCGATAGGCATCGGCCAGCTGCAGCCACTGCGCCACCGTGGCGTGCTTGTCCATGCCCGGCCAGGAGCCGCCACCATTGAGAACCGAGCCGATGTAGTACTGGCGGACCTCATCGGGCGTGATCATCTTGATCTCGGGCTGGGTCATCTGGCCCACCTTCTGCGCCAGCGTCATCTCCGCCACGATTTCCCGCACCCGCGCCTCAAGCGCGGCATCCGGCGCGATCGCGCTGGCCACGTGGGGCCAGTCCTGCAGGCGTTCACCGGTGGCCGGTGCGGCACCGGCCGTCGAGGCCAGCGCGGCCAGCAGGCAGGTGGCGAGAATCGTCTTGTTGGAGCTGGTCACTGGACATCTTCCTCTGATGAAATACGCGCGAACGGGACGGGCGCGACCGCAGCCGGGCACCGCTCGCGCTGCGATGTCGATGGCCGGCGGGGTAGCGATACTGCGTCGGTCAGCGCCCCTGTCTGACAGCGCTGTCATATAAGCCCATGGCAACGCTGTCAACCGCGGTCGGGCAGGGTTGCGGCCGAAGTCCCGCTGCAGCAGGGATCGCCGGCGCAGCGTGTGTCCGCCCCTCCCGTGAACTGCTGCATCGCGGCATGGAAAAACACGAACCCGCCACGCACGTCGCCGGCATGGCAACATCCGCCTGCATCGGCAACATCAATGTGACACACCCGCACTACCATCGGCAGCTGCCCGCCCGCCCCTCCAAGAGGAACCCCCGCACCATGCGTAGTCGTATCGAGGATGTCGCCGCCGTTGCGGGTGTATCGATCAAGACGGTGTCCCGCGTGCTCAACAACGAGCCCAACGTGCGCGTGGAAACCCGCGATCGCGTACTGGCCGCGGTGGCCCGCCTCGGCTACAAACCCAATCTCTCGGCGCGCAGCCTGGCCGGTCAGCGCTCGTATGCGCTGGCGCTGGTCTACAACAACCCCTCGCGCAATTACCTGATGGAAATCCAGAACGGGATGCTGGAGGCGTGCCACGCCAACCACTACAACCTGATCCTGGGCCCGGTCGGCACGGCGCGCCGCACCTTGCCCGATCTGGCCGCGCTGTTCGAGAATTCGCGCCCCGACGGGGTGGTGCTGATCCCGCCACTGACCGACGACGCAGTGGTGCTGGCCTATCTGGAAGAACACGAAATTCCGTATGCGTCCATTGCGCCGCGGCACCCCGAAGGCTGCATCGGCGTGCGCATGGACGAGACCACGGCGGTGGTCGAACTGATCGGCCACCTGGTCGCGCAGGGCCACCGCCGCATCGGCCACATCAAGGGCCCGCGCGCGCATGGCGCCTGCCAGTGGCGCCACGCCGGCTATCGCCAGGCGCTGCGCCAGTACGGGATCGAGTACGACCCGGCGCTGGTGGTCAACGGCCAGTTCTCGTTCGAATCCGGCATCGACGCGGCCAACGCCCTGTTGGATCTGGCAGAGCCACCCACGGCGATCTTCGCCGCCAACGACGACATGGCCGCCGCAGTGTTCCGCGTCGCCGGCCAACGCGGCCTGCGCATCCCCCGGGACCTGTCGGTCTGCGGCTTCGATGACACCCCGATCGCCGGGCATATCTACCCGGCGCTGACCACGGTGCGGCAGCCGACCGCCGCCATGGGGCGGCTGGCCACCGAGCAGTTGATCGATCACATCCGCTCGCCGGACGCCGGCACCATGATCACCGTCGATCACGCGGTGCTGGTGCGCGAATCCACGCACCCACCGCGTCGCCGCTGATCGCCTGCCTCAGCCGCTGTGGCGCGAACCGCGCCACGCGTAGAACGCAATGAACAGGTAGCACAGCATCGGCAGCAGGAAGGACACCTGCAGCCCATGATGGTCGGCCAGCCAACCCATCGCCAGCGGGATCACCGCCCCACCGACGATCGCCATCACCAGCAGGCTCGATGCCTGGCCGGTCAGCGTACCGAGGCGGGCAATCGCCAAGGCGAAGATGGTCGGGAACATGATCGAATTGAACAGGCCGATGCTGACCACACTCCACTTGGCCAGGTTGCCGCTGCCCAGCATCGTCACCGCCAGCAGGGCCATGACGATCAACGCGAAGACCCCCAGCATGCGGCGCGGATCCAGACGGGTCAGCAATGCCGCACCGAGCAGACGCCCGACCAGCGCGCCGCCCCAGTACAAGGACACGTAGCGCGTGGCTTCCTGCTCGGTCAGCCCCTCACCGATACCCGGCATCGAAAGGAAGTTGACCAGCACGCTGCCGATCGAGACTTCCGCACCCACATAGAAGAAGATCGCCAGCACGCCATAGCGCAGGTGGCGGTGGCGCAGCGCATCGCGCAGGCGGCCCCTGCCGGTGGCAGCCTCGCCTTCCACGCCGGGAATGGTCGGCAGGCGGAACATCCAGATCGCCACCGCCAGCACGAACAGCGCCACTGCCAGGCCGAAGTACGGCACCTGCACCGATTGCGCTTCAGCAGCGCGATACGCGAGCGCTTCAGCGTGCGGCAGCAGCGCCAGCTCATCGGCCGTGCGCGGCGCGGCCGAGAGGATCAGCAGGCCACCGAACAGCGGCGCGATGGTGGTGCCCAGCGCATTCATCGATTGCGCCAACGTCAGCCGGCTGGAACTGGTCTGTTCCGGCCCGAGCAGCGCAACGTAGGGATTGGCGGCCACCTGCAGCACGGTGATGCCGGTGGCCAGCACGAACAGCGCGCCGAGGAACAGGCCGTACACATGCGCCTGCGCGGCCGGCCAGAACAGCAACGCGCCCACACCGGCAATGGCCAGCCCGGCCACGATGCCGCGCTTGTAACCCACCGCCGCGACCAGGCGCCCGGCGGGGAGCGACATCAGGAAGTACGCACCGAAGAAGGTGAACTGGACCAGCATCGCCTGCACCCAGGTCAGGGCGAACGCCGCCTTGAGGTGCGGGATCAGGATGTCGTTGAGGCAGGTGAGGAAGCCCCACATGAAGAAGATGGCGGTGACCACGGCCAGTGCAACGCCATTGCTTTGCACATGTTGTCCGCGGACGGCAGCGGGAGTGTCCATTGCATGTCCTTCCAGATTGGGAGCGCCGGCCAGTCGGCGGCCAGACATGGAACCTGCTTGGACCGCGATTGTCCAGCGCTGTCAGCAATCGGATCCGAGGGTCGGCCGATGCTGCAGTGCACGCGCCCGAATGCCTTCGCGCAGTTTCGTTCTGCACTGCACAACAGAACAGCATCGCCATTCCGGCGGCCCACGTCCCCGCAGAATCGAGCTACAACGCCCGTGCTGCAGTGTTTCCGCCGCGCACGCAGCCGTCCCGACTGCAACGCACGACACAGCTCGGTGTCGGCCGCAAGCGCATCGCCACGTGCGTTTGTTGACAACGCTGTCAACCATGGCTCCAATCCGGGCCGTGCGCACTGGACCCCGCGCCGACACAACGCAGAACCGCCACGATCGAATTCCCTGGGGAGGGATCATCATGAAGACGTACAAGGCCGTACCCCGCAAGGCGATGCTCACCTCCGCACTTCTCGCTGTCCTGGCCGGCCCGGCCTGGGCGCAGGATCCTGCGGCCCGAGAGAACACCACGACGGCCCCCGATGGCGTCGATCCCACCACGCTGGATGCGGTGCAGGTCACCGGCATCCGTGGCAGCCTCACCTCGTCGATGAACCTCAAGCGCGACAGCCAGGGGGTGGTCGACGGCATCATTGCCGAGGACATCGGCAAGTTCCCGGATACCAACCTGGCCGAATCGCTGCAGCGCATCAGCGGCGTGTCGATCGACCGCACCTCCAGCGGCGAGGGCTCCAAAGTCACCGTGCGCGGCATCGGCCCGGACTACAACCTGGTGCTCCTGAACGGCCGGCAGATGCCGGCGTCCAACCTCGGCAACGGCGGTGCTGGCCTGAACGGTTCGCGATCGTTCGACTTTGCGAATATCGCCTCCGAATCGATTTCGGCCGTCGAGGTCTACAAGACCACCCGCGCCGACAATCCGACGGGCGGCATCGGCGCCACCATCAACATAAAGACGCTGCGTCCATTGGAGGCGGCGCCGGTCGTCAGCCTGGGCCTGAAGGCGGTGCACGACACCTCCAACGACAACGTGCCGCGCACGCTGCAAGGGTCCAACATCACCGGTGAGCTATCGGGCATCTTCAGCCAGACCTACGCCGACGGACGCTTCGGTGTTGCACTCAGTGCCAGCCATCAGGAACGCGACTCGGGCTTCAACCAGGCGACCGTGGCCGAAGGCTGGGCGACCCTTCGTGGCAGCGACACCACCGACTGGCGGGCGTTGCCACAACCAGGCACGGGCTATGCCGACCGGATCACCAACCGCCCGGGCGCCGATGATATCTATGGCCGCCCGCAGAACTCGGCCTACAACGTCAATGCGGTGCAGCGGCAGCGCACCAACGGGCAGGCCACGTTCCAGTGGAAGCCGCTGGACAACGTGACCACCACGCTGGACTACACCTATGTGGAAAACAAGGTCCAGCAGCAGCGCAGCGAACTGTCGGTGTGGTTCAACTATGGCCCTGGCGACAGCACCTGGACCAACGGCCCGGTTGCCGCGCCTATCGTCTACAGCGAAGACGTGGTCAACGGCGACGTGGCCATGGGCGGCATGAAGCTGGCGACCAAGAACAACATGGAAGCGGTGGGCTTCAACGTCGAGTGGGAGGTCAACGACGCGCTGGACCTGTCCTTCGACTACAACCGCGCCAGTGCCGAATCGCAGCCCGATGGCCCCTACGGCTCGGCGGGCGTGCTGGGCGTCGCCGCTTACGTGCGTGGCAAGACCACGGTGGATTACAGCGGCGACCTCCCCATCATCAACATCGCACTGCCTCCTGGCGGCATCCAGGCGTCGGATGCCCTGGTGACCGGCTCGGTCTTCCAGAACAGCTACAACAAGTCTGAAGTGGAGCAGCTGCAGGCCAAGGGCGTGTTCCGCTTTGCCGACTACTCCGCGCTGGATTTCGGCGTGGGCCACACCAAGGTGGACAATCGCTCGGCCGCGGCCATCATGCAGCGAGACAGCTGGGGTGGCGTCGGTACGCCTGCGGACTACGATGACAGCATCTGGTACGCCGATGACATGGGCAAGTACTTCAAGGCGTTCTCCGGCCACAACGATCCGCGCCTGACGGGCCAGTTCCTGGTCTTCGATTTCGACCGCCTGCGCGATCGTGCCGCCCAGGTGGCCAATGGCGTGGAGCCGGCCTGCCCCACCTGCTATGTCGCCCCGACGGAATACTCCGAGGACATCCGTACCACGGAAACGTCCAAGAGCGCTTACCTGCAATACCGCACTACCTTTGACTGGAACATGCCGCTGCATATCGCCGCGGGTGTGCGCTACGAACAAACCGAGGTGGAATCGCAGGCGCTGGTGCGCGTACCGACCTCCATCAGCTGGAATTCGCTCAACGAATTCAACATCACCTACGCCGAGGAAGGCGCCTTCGTGGGTGGCAAGGGCAAGTACGACTACATCCTGCCCAATCTCGACCTGAAGCTGGACCTGAGCGAATCGTTGGCGCTGCGCGGCAGCTACAGCCGCAGCCTCGGCCGTCCGGGCTGGACGCAGATCGAAAGCGGGCAGCGTCTGGACAACATCGTGCGCACCCAGGGCGGCACCGGCTCGCGTGGCAACCCGGCACTGGAGCCGTTGCTCTCGGACAACGTCGATCTCTCGCTGGAGTGGTACTACGGAGAGGCCAGCTACGCCTCGGTCGGCTTCTTCCGCAAGAACATCAAGAACTTCATCAGCAATACGATCGCGCGTGAGGATGCAGGCAGTCTGCACACCCCGGTGGGCGGCGCCTACTGGAACGAGGCACTGGCATCGGGCTGCGTGGCTACCGATACGGTGTGCCTCCGCAACTACATCTTCACCAACCATGCCGGCGACCCGGGCGTGACCTCCACCGGTGTCAACTCCGCCGGTCAGCTGACCGGCAGCATCGTCGGCCAGCCGGGTGATCCGATCGCCGGGTTTGATGTCACCCTGCCGGCCAACCAGCGTTCGGACCACCTCCAGGGTTGGGAAGTGGCCGTGCAGCACCTGTTCGGCCAGTCCGGCTTTGGCGTGGCGGCGAACTACACCAAGGTGAAATCCGGCCTGACCTTCGACAACCTCAGCCTGGGCGACCAGTATCCGATGATCGGCCTCAGCGATTCTGCCAACGCGGTGCTGTTCTACGACAAGAACGCCTGGCAGGTCCGTGCGGCCTACAACTGGCGCGACAAGTTCCTCAACGGCATCGGCGGCCAGGGGCCCAACCCGAACTACACCGAAGCCTACGGCCAGCTCGATCTCAACATCAGCTACGCGGTCAGCGACCAGCTGACGCTGAGTGTGGAGGCGATCAACCTGACCGACGAGACCATGCGCACCTACGCGCGCCATTCCAACATGCTGCGCTACGCCACCCAGACCGGGCCGCGTTACATGTTCGGCGTTCGCTACAAGTTCTGAGTCGGCTGTACCGACCCGCAGCACCGGAAGGCCGCGCTCACCCCGCGGCCTTTCGCTTCCGCCACCCCCGCGCTACCGTGGGCGCCACCCGCCTCTGCCATCAGGACGCCGATGTCTGCCATGCCCGGCCCGATCGAGGAACTGCATGATCTGGATCCGGCGCAGCTGCACGCGCAGTTGCCCGGCTGGACGACACCGAAAGTGATCCGCGGGCTGGTGGCGCAGTGGCCGCTGGTCAGCGCGGCGACGCAGTCCGCACAGGCGGCGGTCGCCCATCTCAAACAGTTCGACCACGGCACGATGCCGGTCACCGCCACCACGGCGCCGCCGGAGGCCAAGGGGCGTGTGTTCTACAACGCCGACATGAGCGGCTTCAATTTCCGCCGCGAGCAGATTCCGTTGAAGGTCGTGCTCGACACCCTGCTCAAGTACGCCACCGCGCCGACGCCACCCTCGATCTACGTCGCCTCGACCACGCTGGACAGTTTCCTGCCCGGCTTCCGCCGGGCCAATGCACTTGCGCTCGGCGTGGACGATCCGCTGGCCAGTATCTGGATCGGCAACCGCTCGCGTATCGCCGCGCACCAGGACGTGCCGGACAACCTGGCCTGCGTGGCCGCCGGCCGCCGCCGGGTCACCCTGTTCCCGCCGGCGCAGGTGGGCAATCTGTATATCGGGCCACTGGACTTCACGCCGGCCGGGCAGGCCGTCAGCCTGGTCGACTTCGCCGCACCGGACCTGGCACGCTTCCCGCGCTTCAGCGAGGCGCTGGCCCACGCACAGGTGGCCGAACTCGGCCCCGGCGATGCGGTGTTCATCCCCTCGTTGTGGTGGCACCACATGGAGGGGCTGGAGGCGTTCAATGTACTGGTCAATTACTGGTGGCGGCCGGTGCCGGCGTGGCGGGATGCGCCGATGAACGCACTGATGCTATCGCTGCTGGCCATCCGCGATCTGCCACCGGCACAGCGTGCGCATTGGCAGGCGATGTTCCAGCACTATGTCTTCGAGGCCGATGACCACACCGCCGCGCATATTCCCGAAGCGGTGCGCGGCGTGCTCGGGCCGCTCGACCAGGCCGGCGCCGATCATCTGCGCGGCGTGCTGCGCAAGCGCCTGGAGCGCTGAACGGGCCACCACGGCGGCGCCGACTTCACCCACGTGGGGGTGTAATCCGCAATAATCGCCGCCCAACGAGTTGTTGACCGCCCGGGGGCGGGGTCGTGCGCTCCTGACTGTTTCGCTGCTGCCGTTCCATCCGCATGTTCCGGTTGGTGCTGCACCCTGCCGCCCGTGAACCGCATGCGTCCGTTGTCCACCCGTCTGAACCTGGGCAAGTTGATCCTTGCCCTGGCCCTGCTCAGCGCGCTCATCGCGCTGGCCAATACCCTGCATGCCAGCTACCGCGTGCAGCGCGAGCAGCTGATCGGCAATACGCTGGAAGCCAACCGTGTGTATGCCAGCAAGCTGGCGGAGTCGACCCAGAACTTCGTTCTGTCAGCGCAGCAGCAGGTGGCCTACAGCGCCACCCTGCTCGGCCAGCGTGTGCATGATCGCAGCGAACTGGAAGCAGAAGCCGCACGCCTGCAGCTGCAGACCAACAGCTTCAACTCGGTGCTGATCGTGGATGCCGGCGGTACCGTGCTGGCGACCTCCCCACAGAGCCTGGCCCTGCAGGGCGTGCTGCTCAAGAGCGCCGGCAACCGCGATGCCCTGGAGCGCCGGGTCCCCTTCATCAGCGACCCCTACCAGGCCGCGACCGGGCGCCTGCTGGTGGCGATTTCACATCCGATCTTCTCCGCGCAGGGGAGGTACCAGGGCTATGTCAGCGGCACGATCTACCTGCGCCAGCGCAGCATCCTGCAATCGCTGCTGGGCAAGCACTATTACCGCGATGGGTCCTACCTGTACGTCGTCGACCGCAACGGTCGCATCCTGTACCACATCGAACAGGACCGGGTCGGCCAGTTCGCGCTGGAGAACCCGGCCGTGCAGGCGGTGACCCGAGGCCACTCCGGCGCGCAGCAGGTACGCAACAGTCACGGCGTGCAGATGCTGGCCGGGTACGCGCCGGTGCCGAGCGTTGGCTGGGGCGTGGTGGCCCAGCGGCCGACCACCGCCACGCTGGCCTCACTGTCCAAGCTGATGTCGGCGGTGATCTGGAATGCGATTCCGCTGGGCATCCTGTCGCTGCTGATCACCTGGTGGTTCGCGCGGCGCATCTCGCTGCCGCTATGGCAGCTGGCGCGCAACGTGCAGAACCGCGACACCGGCATCGCGATCCGCCACGTCACCGGTATCCGGGCCTGGTACTACGAGGTCGCCCAGCTCAAAGCCGCCCTGCTGTACAGCTTCAACCTGCTGCAGGACCGCATCGGCAAGCTCAACCGCGCCAGCATGACCGATCCCCTTACCGGCCTGCAGAACCGGCGCGGCCTGCAGCAGGGGCTGGAAGACTGGCAGGCACGCGGCCAGCCGTTCGGGATCATCGCGCTGGACATCGACCGCTTCAAAAGCATCAACGACCGCTTCGGTCATGCGGTCGGCGACGCCGTGATCCTGCGCATCGCGCAATTGATGCGCGATGGCTCACGCGACACCGATCTGCTCTGCCGCAACGGCGGCGAGGAGTTCCTGATCCTGTTGCCGGGCATCGATGCCCTCCATGCCGCGCAGGTGGCCGAGCGCCTGCGCATCCAGGTGGCCGCCGAAGTGTTCGAGCAGGTCGGCACGGTCACCGTGTCGCTGGGCGTGGCCCACTACCCGACCTATCACGATGATCCGCAGCAGGCGCTGCGGCTGGCCGACAAGGCCCTGTACATGGCCAAGGAACAGGGCCGCAACCGCACCGTGGTGTACCCGCAGCCTGAAGGCACGGGCACCAGTTGACACCGGGGTCGCGGGCGCAATGCGCCGCGGCCCCTGTCAGGCTCAGCTGCCCAGCGGGGTGCGCAGGCGCGGCGCGTTGGGGTCGCCGGCCAACGTAGCCGAGCCGTCGGTCAGCAGATCCGGCGAGAAGCCGGCGCTCTCCGGGCGTGTGGACCACGGGATGGCGTTGCGTGGTCCTGGAATGTAAGCGCGCCACTGCGCCAGGTCGTCAGGCATGGCGGTGTTGATCGCGAAACTGACCGGCACGCGGTAGGTGCGGAACGGCGCCTCCAGGCTGGCGTCCTCCGCGCTCAGCGGAAAACGCCACTTGCGCGCGGCGTCCAGCGATGCCCTGCTCAGGCGACTGCGGATGAGATCCATCTGGGCTGCCGTCCCCGTGCTTCTCAGATTCACCTGCTCGGCAACCTGGTCGACCACACGCCCTTCCCGGTCAACCTTCAGGGCGAGGTACACGGTGCCCTGCCCACCCACGCGGAACACGTCGGCGGGGTAGCGCGGGGGTGGCGTACGCACCCTGGATTTGATTTCCCGTCCCGAGGCATCCTTCCGGGCGCCATCGAAATGTGCACTGATCAGCCGCACGTTGAAGGTATCGTTCGCACCCGGCTGGGCGACGACACGTACGGTCATCCGCGCATCCATCGGTACCGGGGCGCCGTCACGCACATTCGGCTCGAATTCCCAGTTCTTCACGGTGTCACGCACCAGCGTGGCCACTGCCTCCGGAAGCAGGTCCTGCTTGTCGATCTCCAGCGCAGTGATGCGGCCGTCGTCGCCAATGGCGAGGGTGCCCTCGACCCGCATCCCCATTTCCACCGGCACATCGGCCGACGGCTTGGCCGCGTGCGCTGGCGCTGCTGCCAGCACCAGTGCCACGGCGATTGCCTTGATGATGTCCATCGCGTTGTTTCTCCTTGTGCCATTCATCGTCATCGGTACCGACAGCCTACCCACTGGGGCCGGCATGCAGGGTCAGCCACCCAGCGGCGTCAACAGGGTCGGCCCCTTGCCGGCGGCATCGGCCATGAACACCCCGCCGGACGGCAGCATATCGGCCTTGCCATCGGCCGCCATGTCCATGTCCCTGCGCCACGGCGCCTGCTGGCGCGGGCCGGGAATATAGGCATCCCAGCGACCGTAGCGCTCGGCGTCGTCTCCGAAGGAGAAGCGTACCGGCACCCGGATGGTCCAGCTGGCTTCATTCCTGTACTCGCCGGTGGTCGGAATCCTGAACGTCCATTTGCGCGCAGCACCCATCGCTACCCGCGACAGCTTGTCACGCATCTTCCGCATGTTCGCCTCATTTGCGATCACACGCAGGTTGACCTGCTCGGTCGCCACGTCCAGGGCGTTGCCATCGCGCCCGACCTGGATCAGCAGGATCACGTCACCGCGTCCCCCTGCATTGAACACGTCCTCCGGATACGCCGGCCGCGACATCTTCCTGCCGGTCACGCTGCTGGTATCGGTTGGGTCGTACGTGTCGAAACTCGCCGCCAGCAGGGTGACCTGGCCCGTGCCATCCGGGTTGTTCTTTGCCCCCAGGCGGATGCTGGCCGGCGCACGCGCCTTGACGGCGCGGCCCTGGCGCCGCACCGGCTCGAAGCGCCAGGTGTGCACCGCACGTTCGACGAACCGGACGATTCCCTCGTCCACCTGGTCCGGCTTGTCGAGACGGAACGCTTCGACCTGGCCTTCGGTACCGATATCGATCTCGCCGGTAAGCACCATGCTGGCTTCGGCCTGCTCGCGCACCTCGCGCTTGGTCTGTGCGTCCGCATCGGGGACCACGACCATGCCCACGCCGCTGAAGGCCAATGCCAGGGCAAGAATAGGGGAACAACGCATCGCACTATCTCCTTGTGGATACCTGACAGCGTAGCGCAGCGGCGTTCCTGTGGACAATCAAGCCAGCCGCAGCGCGCCGGCATACGGCGGCGTGTCCGGAAAATCACCGCTGGCAAAACCTGCCTGCAGCTGTTGCCACCACACGGGATCCAACAGATGGCCGAAATGCTCGCGCACGGCCGCCAGCTCGGGCGCCGGCAGCCCCATGAACATCCAGAACCGCTCCGGAAACACGTCACGCGGGCCGATGTCGAACCAGGGTTCATCAGCCAGCGCTTCCTCCTCATTGCGCGGCGTCGGCCATGCACGGAAGTTGCACTCGGTGACCAGGCACAGCTCGTCGTAGTCGTAGAACACCGCGCGCCCGTGGCGGGACACACCAAAGTTCTTCGGCAACATATCGCCAGGAAAAATGTTGTTGCGCGCCATGTCGGTGATCGCCTGCGCGTAATCAAGCGCGGCGACGCGACGTGCCTCGGCGGTCTGCTCACGCAGGTACAGGTTGAGCGGACGGAAACGCCGCTGCACGTAGCACAGCGCGATCACCAGTTCGTCGCCGTCCTCGCGCACACTGCTGGCGCACTGGGTCAGCAGCTCCTCGCGCAGGGCCGAAGAGAAGCGCGCCCGCGGGAACCGCAGGTGCCGATAGGGCTGCGCATCGAGCAGCCGACCCACGCGATCCAGGTTGAACACCAGGGCGTACTTCTCCTCGACCTGGTGCCGGGTCATGGTCTTGGGCCAGGCGAAACGGTCCCGGATCAGCTTGAACACCAGCGGATAGCTGGGCAGGGTGAACACCGCCATGACCATGCCGGGCGTGCCGTCGGCATGCACCAGCTGCTCGCCCGGCTGTTCCTGGAAGTGACGGAAAAAGGTGCGATAGCGTTCGGTCTTGCCCTGCTTGGCACGCCCGAGCACGGTGTAGATCTCATCGACCGGCTTGCCCGGCAGCAGGCTGCGCAGGAACACCACCGCATCGCCTACCGTGGCCAGATCGGCCTGGAAATAGCTGCGCGAGACGCCGAACAGATGCGCGACATCACGGCGCCGGGTCAACACCGCATCCACGCGCAGGCCGCGCTCGTCATGGACCAGCGCGATCACGCAGGGCGAGAAGCGATGCTCACCGAATACGCGCCCCACCAGATAGGCGCGACGCTCGCGATAGAACACGGTGTCGAGCAGTTCAATGCTGCGCACCGGGTAGTCGCCCCAGTGCGCCAGATCGTCCTGCAGGCGCACCGCGATCGCAGCGGCGCAGCGCAGCTGGTGCGCGTACGGCACATCGAAGCGATAGTCTCCCAGTACGCGCATGAAGGCATCGGCCGGGCGCGTGGGCGACAAGGTGTAGCTGTGCCGCGCGACCGGATGGGTAATGGCATCGGAGGGCTCCACGTCCATCGCCATGAACTCGATCGCCCCGTCCACACCGCGGGTGGCGAACAGCCGGCGCGCCAGCGTGTTGTAGAACGTCTTGTACAGCTCGGCGTCGATCAGCCCCGCCAGCAACGCCGCATAGGCCGTGCGCACCTGCAGCCACAGCGCGCGCTCGCCGATGCGCTCACCGACTGCACGGCGCAATTCATCCACGGTCTCGGCGATACACCGGTCGTACAGCCCGATGCGCTCCACGGCGTCCTGCCGTGCACCGGCCCAGTCGCGCCGTTCGAAGCGCAGCCGCGCACGCCGCGAGATCGCCGCGAAGCGCGCGTGGTAATCCTCGAACCCATCGCGGATCAACCGCGCAAGCGCCTCCGCTGACGCAGTCATGCGGTGCCACCGATGAGGCATGGAACGTTCTGGCAGGAACAGCGACCGTGCATGCATCCACTTCCACAGGACCTGCTGCCACCATACGGCAGCGACTGGGCGCTTGCCCAGCGGGCGCCCACAAAAAAACCCGCGCCGAAGCGCGGGTTCTTCATCGATCACCGCTGGGGCGGGACCGCTTCGTTACAGCGCAGACAGCGCGCTGTTGAAGGTGGTGCTCGGACGCATCGCGGCGCTGGCCTTGGCCACGTCCGGACGGTAGTAACCGCCGATATCGACCGGCTTGCCCTGCACCGCGGCCAGCTCGCCGACGATGGCCTGCTCGTTGTCGGCCAGGGCCTTGGCCAGCGGAGCGAAACGGGCCTTCAGCGCGGCATCGTCGTCCTGCGCGGCCAGGGCCTGGGCCCAGTACAGCGCGATGTAGAAGTGGCTGCCGCGGTTGTCGATGCCACCGAGCTTGCGTGACGGCGACTTGTCGTTGTCCAGGAACTGGCCGTTGGCCTGGTCCAGCGTCTTGGCCAGCACGGTCGCACCGGCGTTGTCGTAACGGTTGCCCAGGTGCTCCAGCGAGGCCGCCAGCGCGAGGAACTCGCCCAGCGAATCCCAGCGCAGGTAGTCCTCTTCCACGAACTGCTGCACGTGCTTGGGCGCCGAACCACCGGCACCGGTCTCGAACAGGCCGCCACCGGCCATCAGCGGCACGATGGAGAGCATCTTGGCGCTGGTGCCCAGCTCCATGATCGGGAACAGGTCGGTCAGGTAGTCGCGCAGCACGTTGCCGGTCACCGAGATGGTGTCCTCACCCTTGCGGATGCGGTCCAGCGAGAAGGCGGTCGCTTCCACCGGGGCCAGGATGCGGATGTCCAGGCCGTTGGTGTCGTGGTCCTTCAGGTAGGTCTCGACCTTGGCGATCACCTGCGCATCGTGCGCGCGGGCTGCATCGAGCCAGAACACCGCCGGGGTGCCGCTCAGGCGGGCGCGGTTCACGGCCAGCTTCACCCAATCCTGGATCGGGGCGTCCTTGGTCTGGCACATGCGCCAGATGTCGCCGGTCTGCACGGCGTGCTCGAACACCACGGCGCCTGCCTCATCGGAGACGCGCACGGTGCCGTCGGCCGGGATCTGGAAGGTCTTGTCGTGCGAGCCGTATTCCTCGGCCTTCTGTGCCATCAGGCCGACGTTCGGCACCGAGCCCATGGTGGCCGGGTCGAACGCACCGTGGGTGCGGCAGTCGTCGATCACGGCCTGGTACACACCGGCATAGCAACGGTCGGGGATGACGGCCTTGGTGTCCTGCAGCTTGCCATCGGCATTCCACATGCCGCCGGAGTCGCGGATCATCGCCGGCATCGAGGCATCGACGATCACGTCGCTCGGCACGTGCAGGTTGGTGATGCCCTTGTCCGAATTGACCATGGCCAGGCCCGGGCGCTTGCCGTACTCGGCGGCCAGGTCGGCCTTGATCGCTTCCTGGGTCGCTTCGGGCAGCTGCGGCAGGCGCGCGAACAGATCGCCGATACCGTTGTTCGGATCGAACCCGGCCTGCTTGAGCACCTCGGCATGCTTGGCCAGCACGTCCTTGTAGAACTCTTCGACGACCACACCGAACATGATCGGGTCGGAGACCTTCATCATGGTGGCCTTCAGGTGCAGCGAGAACAGCACGCCCTTGGCCTTCGCATCGGCGATCTGCGCCTGCACGAACGAGGCCAGCGCATTGCGGCTCATCACGGCGGCGTCGACGATCTCACCGGCCTTGACTGCGGTCTTTTCCTTGAGCACGACGCTGCTGCCGTCGGCCTTGAACAGTTCGATCTTCAGGCTGCCGGCAGTGGCCAGCGTCGCCGACTTTTCGCTGCCGTAGAAGTCACCGCCATCCATGTGCGCGACATGCGACTTGCAGTCCTTGGACCACTTGCCCATGCGATGCGGGTGCTTGCGGGCGTAGTTCTTGACCGACAGCGGCGCGCGGCGATCGGAGTTGCCTTCGCGCAGCACCGGGTTCACCGCGCTGCCCTTGACCTTGTCGTAGCGCGCCTTGATGTCGCGCGAGACGTCGTCGGTCGGCACGTCCGGGTAGTTCGGCAGTGCGAAGCCCTGGTCCTGCAGTTCCTTGATCGCGGCCTTCAGCTGCGGCACCGAGGCGCTGATGTTGGGCAGCTTGATGATGTTCGCGTCCGGGGTGGTCGCCAGCTGGCCCAGTTCGGCCAGGTGATCGGCTTCTTTCTGGTCGTCTTTCAGGTAATCCGGGAACAGGGCCAGGATGCGGCCGGACAGCGAAATGTCGCGGGTTTCCACGGCAATGCCGGCGGTGGCGGTGTAGGCCTCGACGATCGGCAGCAGCGACTGCGTGGCCAGGAACGGGGCTTCATCGGTGAGCGTGTAGAGAATCTTGGGCGTGTTCGACATGGGGGATCAGGGCTCTCTTGCAGATCTCGTGAATGATGGCCGACGGCAATGCCGGGCCGCGTGCAACCGTGTCGCGTGCAGGGCCTCGCACAGCCTGGCCCGCACTTTCCCCGGGGACCGCGCCAACCAACGGCGCGCACGGCGGGAAACCCCTGCATTGTCGCGTTTTCAGCCCCCCGGAGCAAAGCCATCCCATACGCAAACGTACTGGAACGCTGTGGTCCGGCAAACGCCCATAAAAAAGACGCAGCCTCGCGGCTGCGTCCATCGTGAGCCTGTTGCCGGGAGAGAGTCGGCGTCTGGGCTTACTTGACCTCAAACTCCTGCGGCGATCCAGCCGCCTTACCATCTACCATGACTTCCGCGCGGTACTTGCCCGCCGGCCAGCCATTGGCATTCTTGAAGGAAATATTGGTGGTCTCGGCACCGGTGGTATTCACCACCTGGTTCTGCTCACCGGCCACCTGGCCGTTCTGGAAGGTCAGCTTGGCCGCCACGTTGGCGTTGTTCGCGCTGCCATCGGTGCGGATCGACACGATGATGTCGTCCTTCGGCGCGAACAGCGCGACGGAAGTAACGGTCTTGTCGGCTGCGGCGGTCTTGCCAACGGTAACGGCCGAAACGTTCACCCCTGCTGCAGCGGTCATCGGCTGCGGCGCGGCTTCCGTCATCGGGGCCGGGGCGGCAGGCGTCATCGCAGCGGGCTGCGCGTTGTTGTCAGCAGTGTCTTCTTTCTTCTTGCAGCCGGCCAGGGCCACGGTGGCCAGAAGCGCGGCGAGAACGGCAGTACTGATGGACGACTTCTTCATGTGAGGTTGCTCCCTTGTAGATGGTGGGCAGTACAGCGGATCAGGCTTTGGGCGGCAGTTTCAGGGTCTGGCCCGGTTGGATCTTGTCCGGGTCGTCCAGTACATCGCGGTTGGCCTCGAAGATGCGCTTCCACGCATTGGCATCACCCAGTTCCTGCTTGGCGATCTTGGAGAGCGAATCGCCCTTCTGCACCGTGTAGGTGCCCCCGACCTTTTCCGCAGTGGTATCCACCGAGGAGGTCACGCCCGAGAAATCGACCTGATCGACTTTCTGCGCGGTGGTATCAACGCTGGCGCTGACACCGGAAAAGTCGACTTTCTTATCGGTACTCATCCATACACTCCCGTCTTGATTGACGACATGGGAGGCACGGTGTCACAGCCCTTGTTAATGGGGCATGGCGTGGGTGTGAAGACGTGCGGAACGGCTACCGGCGGCCACGTTGCCCGGGGGTAGAGCCACCCCATGGGTGGCTGCGCGTGGTGCCGGGTTCCAGGGCAGCGACCCGTGGGGTCGCTCTACTGGCGCAGGTCGCGGACGGTGCGGGCCGGCAGTTCGATGCCCGGGCTGGCCCGCCACGGGTTGATGTCCAGCCCGCCGCGGCGGGTGTAGCGCGCTTCCACTTCCAGCCACTGCGGCTGGCAGCGTTGGGTGATCTCGCTGAAGATCCGCTCCACGCACTGCTCGTGGAACTCGGCGTGTTCGCGGTAGCTGACCAGGTATTTCAGCAGGCCGTCGCGGTCGATCTTCGGGCCGTGGTAACGCACGCTGACGCTGGCCCAGTCCGGCTGGCCGGTGACCGGGCAGTTGGACTTGAGCAGGGCCGAACTCAACGTTTCGGTGACCACCTCATCGGCATCGGCGAACAGGAACTCCGGGGCCGGCGGGCCGTAGCGCTCAATGGTCACCTCGCGCTCGTCCAGCGACTCGCCCTCGGGCTCTTCCACCAGCGGCGGCACCCCGAGCACCACCGTCACCACCGCCCCGGCACACGCCGACAGATCGCGGGTGATGCACAGGCGCGCGGCCGCGTCATCATCGAAACGCGTGCTGTTGAGCGAGTTGAGATACAGCTTGAACGACTTGGATTCGATCAGGTTCGGCGAGGTGCACGGCACGCTGACCGTGGCCACGGCCACACGCGGCTTGCCGCGACCGTCCAGCCAGCTCAATTCATAGGCCTGCCAGCGGTCATGGCCGACAAACGGCAGCGCCGCCTCGTCCAGGCCGATCTCCTCGCGGGCGCCACGGCGCGGGATGGGGAAGAGCAGGCCGGGATCGTACTGCGACGGGTAAGCAACCTCGCGACCGAGGCTGGAGTCCTGGGGGGTATTCATGCCGCCATTTTACGCCGGTAGGCGCGCGGCGTCCGGCGCTGAAAACAAAAGGCCCCGGCCAGCGGCCGGGACCTACCGTCTACCAGCCGTCGTCTGACGTCAGCCTGCGCCAGGCGCCGCAGCCGGCGTCCCGTTGAGGTAATCCAGGCTCACCTGCAGCAACGCGCGCAGGCCCACATCCAGCGCCTTCTCATCGAGCAGGAACTTCGGCGAGTGGTTGGCCGGCGCGGTCGCCGGATCGATCCCCTCGCTGGTGGAGCCCACGAAGAAGAACATGCCCGGCACCTGCTGGGCGTACAGCGAGAAGTCCTCGGCCCCCATCTGCAGCGGCGGCTCGTACACATTGCCCTCGCCGACCACGGCCTGCAGGCTCGGCAGCATCCGCGCGGTCAGTGCCGGATCGTTGACCGTGGCCGGGTTGCCCTCGGACTCATAGATCTCGGTTTCGGCCTTGGCCCCGTGCGCGGCCGCGGTGTGCTCGGCCACGTTGCGCAGGTCGGCGAAGATCTGCTGGCGCATGCCCTCGTCGAAGGTGCGGATGGTGCCGACCATCTCCACTTCATCGGGAATGATGTTGTAGCGGATGCCGCCCTTGATCGCGCCGAAGGTCACCACCGCCGGCTGCTTGGAGAGGTTGGCACGGCGGCTGACGATGGTCTGCGCGGTGCCGACCAGGTCGGCGGTGGCCACGATCGGGTCCACCCCGTTCCACGGCGCCGAGCCATGGGTCTGGCGGCCGATCACCTTGATCCCGAAACGATCCGACGCCGCCATCAGCGGGCCGCCACGCACCGCGATCTGGCCGGCCGGCACGCTGGAGAACACATGCAGGCCGAACACGGCTTCGGGCTTGAAGTCCTTGAACAGCCCTTCCTTGAGCATCAGCGCCGCACCGCCCTCTTCCGGCGGCGGCGCACCCTCTTCGGCGGGCTGGAAGATCAGCATGACCTCGCCGGGCAGGTTCGCGCGCATCTTCACCAGCGCATCGGCCACGCCCAGCAGGGTGGCGGTGTGGGCGTCGTGGCCGCAGGCGTGCATCACCCCGACCGTCTCGCCGCGGTAGGTGCTGGTGGCCTTGGAGGCGAACGGCAGGCCGGTCTGTTCGGTCACCGGCAGCGCGTCCATGTCCGCGCGCAAGGCGATCCGGGGGCCGGGCTTGCCGCCCTTGATGATGGCCACCACGCCGTGGTGGGCGATGCCGGTCTGCGGCTTCAGGCCCATCGCGCGCAGGCGTTCGGCCACCTTGGCCGAGGTGCGTTCTTCGCGGTTGGACAGCTCCGGGTGCTGGTGGAAGTCGCGGCGCCAGTCGATCACCTGGGCCTTGAGGCGGGTCGCGGCGGCGGCCACTTCCGGGCGTTCGGCGGGGGCGGCGGCCGCCAGGCCGGGGGCGGCGAGCAGCAGGGCGGACATCAACAGCGACAGACGGGGCATTGAAGGTCTCCACGGGTCAGAACGGCGGTCGAACCTGAATGTAGGGCATCGGGGCCGGACGCGCTGTAACTTTCTGCCCCGGCAAACGTTCATGGAGGGAACCTCACCCGTCACATCCGGTCTGATCGCCCGTCCCATCCGTCATGCATGAAAGGCCACGGGCGACGAGTATGCTTTGCGCCTAGCCAACCGGCCCCCCCGCCCTCCGCCAGCCCCCTCAGGAGTTATTGAATGTCGCGTTTCTGGAAGATCGTGCTGCTGGTGGTCGCAGTGCTGGTGGTTGCCGTGGTCGGAATGCGCCTGATGGGCGGCAAGAAGGGGGATGCAGGCGGTCCGGCAGCCGAAGGGCGCCAGGGCGGTGATCCGGCCAATGCCGGCCCGGTGCCGGTCACGGTGATCGATGCAGTCCGCCAGGACGTGCCGGTGTATGCCAGCGCGCTTGGCACGGTCGCGGCGATGAATACCGTTACCGTCAGCCCGCAGGTCGGTGGCCAGCTGATCAGCCTGAACTTCAAGGAGGGCCAGGAAGTGAAAAAGGGCGACCTGCTCGCGCAGATCGATCCGCGCACCCTGCAGGCCAGTTACGACGAAGCTGCGGCCGCCAAGCGCCAGAACCAGGCCCAGCTCGCCACCGCCCGCTCCAACTACCAGCGCTCCAATTCGGCCGAATATCGCCAGTACGTGGCCAAGACCGACCTGGATACCCAGCGCAACCAGGTGGCCCAGTTCGAAAGTGCCGTGGCCGCCAACGAGGCCAGCATGCGCGCCGCCCAGGTGCAGCTGCAGTACACCCGCGTGACCGCCCCGATCTCCGGCATCGCCGGTATCCGCGCGGTCGACGCCGGCAACATTGTCAGCGCCGGCACGGCGTTGGTGACGCTGACCCAGATTCATCCGATCCATGTCGTGTTCAACCTGCCCGAGCGCCAGCTGCCGGCCGTGCGCCAGGCCCAGGCCGCCGGCCCGGTAGACATCGCCGCACTGGACCGCAACGACGCGCACGTCCTTACCGACGGCGGAAAGCTGGATGTGGTGGACAACCAGATCAGCAGCGACAGCGGCACCTTCCGCGCGCGCGCCCTGTTCGACAACGAAGACAACTCGCTGTGGCCGGGCCAGTTCGTCAATGTCCGCATGCAGCTGCGCACCATCGCCGGCGGCGTGGTGATCCCGACCCAGGCCGTGATGCGCGGGCCGGACGGCGAATACGTCTACATCGTCAAGCCGGACAGCACCGTGGCCATGCAGACGGTGAAGAGCGGCGTGGAAGTCGGCGACAGCCAGGTGCAGATCACCGAGGGCCTGAAAGGCGGCGAGCGTGTCGTGAGCGAAGGCCAGTTCCGGCTCAAGCCGGGTGCGAAGGTGACCGCGCTCAAGCCGGGCGAAACCCCGGCCGCACCGACCGAAGCCGAACTCAAGGCCGCCCAGCAGCAGGGTGGCGGTGGACGCCGCGGTGGCGGTCCGCGCTGATCGCGCCCGCCCTACGTTCCTGACGCCGGCCTACGCGCCGGCGTTCGCCTGATCCAACGCAGCACGACGCACCAGCAAGGACCCGCCCGTGGGCTTTTCGACGATTTTCATCCGCCGCCCGATCGCCACCTCGCTGCTGATGGCGGGCCTGCTGCTGCTCGGCATCCTCGGCTACCGCCAGCTGCCGGTGTCGGCGCTGCCCGAGATCGATGCGCCCAGCCTGGTGGTGACCACCCAGTATCCCGGTGCCAATGCGGTCACTATGGCCTCGCTGGTGACCACGCCGCTGGAGCGCCAGTTCGGGCAGATTTCCGGGCTGGAGATCATGACCTCCGATTCGTCGGCAGGGCTGTCCACGATCATCCTGCAGTTCTCGATGGACCGCGACATCGACATCGCCGCACAGGATGTGCAGGCCGCGATCCGCCAGGCCACCCTGCCCTCCTCGCTGCCCTACCAGCCGGTCTACAACCGGGTGAACCCGGCCGACGCGGCGATCGTCACCCTCAAGCTCACCTCCGACACGCGCCCGCTGCGCGACGTCAACAATTACGCCGACTCCATCCTCGCCCAGCGCCTGTCGCAGGTGCAGGGCGTGGGCCTGGTCTCCATCGCCGGCAACGTGCGCCCGGCCGTGCGCATCCAGGTCAACCCGGCGCAGCTGTCCAACATGGGCTTGACCCTGGAAGAGCTGCGCAGTTCGCTCACCCAGGCCAACGTCAACGCGCCCAAGGGCTCGCTCAACGGCAAGACCCAGTCCTACTCGATCGGCACCAACGACCAGCTGACCAGTGCCGCCGAGTATCGCGACACCATCATCAGCTACAAGAACGGCCGCCCGGTGCGCCTGTCGGACGTGGCCAACGTGATCGACGGCGTGGAGAACGACCAGCTGGCCGCGTGGGCCGATGGCAAGCCGGCGGTGCTGCTGGAAGTGCGGCGCCAGCCGGGCGCGAACATCGTGCAGACCGTCGAGCGCATCCGCGCGTTGCTGCCGCAGCTGCAGAACGTGTTGCCGGCCGACGTGCATCTGGACATCTTCAACGACCGCACCGAGACCATCCGCGCCTCGGTGCATGAAGTGCAGTTCACCCTGATCCTGACCATCGGCCTGGTGGTCGCGGTGATCTTCGTGTTCCTGCGCCGCCTGTGGGCGACCATCATTCCCTCGGTGGCGGTGCCGCTGTCGCTGGCCGGCACCTTCGGTGTGATGGCGTTCGCCGGGATGTCGCTGGACAACCTCTCGCTGATGGCGCTGGTGGTGGCCACCGGCTTCGTGGTCGACGATGCGATCGTGATGATCGAGAACATCGTGCGTTACATCGAACAGGGCAAGAGCGGGCCGGAAGCGGCCGAGATCGGCGCGCAGCAGATCGGCTTCACCGTGCTCTCGCTGACGATTTCGCTGGTGGCGGTGTTCCTGCCGCTGCTGCTGATGCCCGGCGTCACCGGCCGCCTGTTCCACGAATTCGCCTGGGTGCTGAGCATCGCGGTGACGCTGTCGATGCTGATCTCGCTGACGCTCACCCCGATGATGTGCGCCTACCTGCTCAAGCCCGATGCGCTGCCCGAGGGCGAAGACGCGCATGAGCGCGCCGCCGCAGCGGGCAAGACCACCGTGTGGTCGCGTACCGTGGGCCTGTATGAGCGCAGCCTGGACTGGGTGCTGGATCACCAGCCGCTGACCCTGGCCGTCGCCGCCGGCGCACTGGTGCTGACCGTGGTGCTGTACATCGTGATCCCCAAGGGCCTGCTGCCCGAGCAGGACACCGGCCTGATCACCGGTGTGGTGCAGGCCGACCAGAACATCGCCTTCCCGCAGATGGAGCAGCGCACCAAGGCCGTGGCCGAAGCGCTGCGCAGCGATCCGGCAGTGACCGGTGTCTCGGCCTTCATCGGCGCCGGGACCATGAACCCGACGCTCAACCAGGGCCAGCTGTCGATCGTGCTCAAGGAGCGCGGCGACCGCGATGGGCTCGACAAGATCCTGCCGCGCCTGCAGAAGGCCGTGGCCGGCATTCCCGGCGTGGCGCTGTACCTCAAGCCGGTGCAGGACGTCACCCTGGACACCCGCGTGGCCGCGACCGAGTACCAGTACTCGCTGTCGGACGTGGACAGCGCGCAGGTCGCGCTGCAGGCCACGCGCCTGACCGAGGCGCTGCGCCAGCGCCCGGAGCTGGCCGACGTGGACAACAACCTGTCCAACCAGGGCCGCGCGCTCGAGCTGACCATCGACCGCGACAAGGCCAGCGTGCTCGGCGTGCCGATGCAGACCATCGACGACACCCTGTACGACGCCTTTGGCCAGCGCCAGATCTCGACCATCTTCACCGAGCTCAACCAGTACCGCGTAGTGCTGGAAGTGGCCCCGGAGTTCCGCACCAGCACCGCGCTGATGAACCAGCTGGCGGTAGCCTCCAATGGCGCGGGCGCGCTGACCGGCAGCAATGCCACCAACTTCGGCCAGGTCACCTCGTCCAACTCGTCCACCGCCACCGGTATCGGCGCGCAGAACACCGGCATTCCGGTCGGCGCCGGCAACATCATTCCGCTGGCGGCGCTGGCCGAGGGCAAGGTCACCAGCACCCCGCTGGTGGTCAGCCACCAGCAGCAGCTGCCGGCGGTCACGGTGTCGTTCAACATCGCGCCGGGCTATTCCTTGTCCGATGCGGTCAAGGCGATTGAAGAGACCAAGGCCGGCCTGGACATGCCCTCGCAGGTGCATGCGCAGTTCATCGGCAAGGCCGCCGAGTTCACCGGCAGCCAGACCGATGTGGTGTGGCTGCTGCTGGCCTCGCTGGTGCTGATCTACATCGTGCTGGGCGTGCTGTATGAGAGTTACATCCATCCCTTCACCATCATCTCCACCCTGCCCCCGGCCGGCGTCGGCGCCCTGCTGGCGCTGATGGTGTGCGGGCTGCCGTTGTCGGTGGACGGCATCGTCGGCATCGTGCTGCTGATCGGCATCGTGAAGAAAAACGGCATCATGATGGTCGACTTCGCGATCGAAGCCCGGCGCACCGGCGCCAACGCGCACGAGGCGATCCGTCGTGCCTGCCTGCTGCGCTTCCGCCCGATCATGATGACCACCGCTGCCGCGATGCTGGGTGCATTGCCGCTGGCGCTGGGCACCGGCATCGGCTCGGAACTGCGCCGCCCGCTGGGTATCGCCATCGTCGGCGGCCTGCTGCTTTCCCAGCTGGTGACGCTGTACACCACGCCGGTGATCTACCTGTACATGGAGCGCTTCTCCGAGCGCCTGCGCCAGCGCCGCGAACAGCGTGCGCTGCGTCATGGCCATGGCCCGGTGCAGGAGCCGCAGGCGTGATGATGAGCACCGCAGGCCGTTGCGGAGGCGTTCGATGAACATCTCCGGTCCGTTCATCCGCCGCCCGATCGGCACTGCCCTGCTGGCCATTGGCCTGTTCGTGGTCGGCGTGATCTGCTACCTGCAGCTGGGCGTGTCGGCACTGCCGAACATCCAGATCCCGGTGATCTTCGTGCACGCCAACCAGGCCGGCGCGGATGCCACGACCATGGCCTCCACGGTGACCGCGCCGCTGGAACGCCACCTCGGCCAGCTGCCGGGCATCGACCGCATGCGTTCGTCCAGCTCCGAGGGAAGTTCGCTGGTCTTCATGATCTTCCAGAGCGACCGCGACATCGATTCGGCCGCACTGGACGTGCAGACCGCGATCAACTCGGCCCAGGCCGACCTGCCCGCCGGGCTGGGCACGCCGATGTTCCAGAAGGCGAACCCGAACGATGACCCGGTCATCGCGATCGCGCTGACCTCGGAAACGCAGTCGGCCGACGACCTCTACAACGTCGCCGACTCGCTGCTGGCCCAGCGCCTGCGCCAGATCACCGGCGTGTCCTCGGTGGATATTGCCGGTGCTTCGACGCCGGCCGTGCGCGTGGACGTCAACCTGCGCCTGATGAACGCCCTCGGTCTGACCGCCGATGACCTGCGCAATGCCGTGCGCGCCGCCAACGTGACCTCGCCGACCGGCTTCCTCACCGATGGCAACACCACCACCGCGATCATCGCCAACGACTCGGTGGCGCGCGCGGCCGACTTCGCCCAGCTCGTCATCAAGACCGCCGACAACGGCCGCGTGATCCGCCTGCAGGACATCGCCAACGTCTACGACGGGCAGCAGGATGCCTACCAGGCCGCGTGGTTCAACCACAAACCGGCGGTGGTGATGTACGTGTTCACCCGCGCCGGCGCCAACATCGTGGAAACCGTGGACCGGGTAAAGGCGCAGATTCCCACCCTGCGCGACTACCTGGAACCGGGCACCACGCTCACCCCCTATTTCGACCGCACCCCGACCATCCGCTCCTCGCTGCATGAAGTGCAGATCACCCTGCTGATCGCGCTGGCGATGGTGGTGCTGACCATGGCGCTGTTCCTGCGCCGGCTCGCCCCGACCCTGATCGCGGCGGTGACCGTGCCGCTGTCGCTGGCCGGTGCGGCGCTGGTGATGTACGTGCTGGGCTTCACCTTGAACAACCTGAGCCTGCTGGCGCTGGTGATCGCGATCGGCTTCGTGGTCGACGATGCGATCGTGGTGATCGAGAACATCATGCGCCACCTCGACGAGGGCATGACGCGCATGCAGGCGGCCCTCACCGGTGCGCGCGAGATCGGCTTCACCATCGTCTCGATCACCGCCTCGCTGGTGGCGGTGTTCATCCCGCTGCTGTTCGCCAAGGGCATGATGGGCGCGTTCTTCCGCGAGTTCACCGTCACCCTGGTGGCGGCGATCGTGGTGTCGATGATCATCTCGCTGACCCTCACCCCGGCGCTGTGCAGCCGCTTCCTGAGCGCGCATGCCGACGCCGGTGCACCCAGCCGCTTCGGCCGCCTGCTCGACGCCGGCCACGACCGCATGCTGCGGATCTACGTGACGCTGCTCGACTTCTCGCTGCGTCATGCACTGCTGCTGTCGCTGACCCCGCTGCTGCTGATCGGCGCGACGGTGTTCCTGTTCGGTGCGGTGAAGAAGGGCGCGTTCCCGCCCCAGGACACCGGCCTGATCTGGGGCCGCGCGAACTCCAGCGCCACGGTCTCCTTCGACGACATGGTCAACCGCCAGCGGCGCATCACCGACATGCTGATGGCCGACCCGGCGGTGAAGACCGTGGGCGTGCGCCTGGGCAGTGGCCGGCAGGGCTCCAGCGCGCAGTTCAACGTTGAACTGAAATCACGCAAGGACGGCCGCCGCGAAACCACCGCGCAGGCCCTGGCGCGCCTGAGCGCCAAGGCCGACCGCTATCCCGACCTGCAGCTGCGCCTGCGCGCGATCCAGGATCTGCCCAGCAATGACGGCGGGGGGGCCAGCCAGGGCGCGCAGTACCGCGTCTCGCTGCAGGGCAACGACCTGGCCCAGCTGCAGGAGTGGCTGCCCAAACTGCAGGCCGCGCTGAAGAAGAACCCGAAGCTGGCCGACGTCGGCACCGACGTGGACAGCGCCGGCCTGCGCCAGAACATCGTGATCGACCGCGCCAAGGCCGCGCGCCTGGGGGTGTCGGTCGGTGCCATCGACGGCGCGCTGTACGGCGCCTTCGGCCAGCGCCAGATCTCCACGATCTACTCGGACATCAACCAGTACAGCGTGGTGGTCAACGCCCTGCCCGAGCAGACCGCGACACCGGGTGCGCTGGACCAGATCTACGTGCGGGCCGGCAATGGCGAGATGGTGCCGATCACGGCGGTCGCCGAGCAGGCGCCGGGGTTGGCGCCCTCGCAGATCACCCACGAAAACCAGTACACGACGATGGACCTGAGCTACAACCTCGCCCCCGGCACCAGCATGGGCGAGGCCAAGGCCATCATCGACAGCACGGTCAATGGCATGCGCATGCCCGGCGACATCCGCCTGGCCGAGGACGCCGGGTTCGGGTTCGATTCGGACCCGATGGCGATGCTGATCCTGGTGATGGCGGCGATCATCACCGTCTACCTGGTGCTGGGCATGCTGTATGAAAGCCTGATCCACCCGGTCACCATCCTGTCCACGCTGCCGGCGGCGGGCGTGGGCGCGCTGCTGGCGCTGTATGGCACCAACACCGAGCTGTCGGTGATCTCGATGATCGCGCTGGTGCTGCTGATCGGCATCGTCAAGAAGAACGCGATCATGATGATCGACTTCGCGGTGGTAGCGCAGCGCGAGCATGGGAAGACACCGCTGGAAGCCGCACGCGAAGCCAGCATCGTGCGTTTCCGTCCGATCATGATGACCAGCATGGTGGCGATCCTGGCCGCGGTGCCCCTGGCGATCGGGCTGGGCGAAGGTTCCGAACTGCGCCGCCCGCTGGGCATCGCGATGATCGGCGGCCTGCTGTTCTCGCAGAGCCTGACCCTGCTCAGCACCCCGGCGCTGTACGTGATCTTCTCGTGCCTGCGCGAGCGCTGGGCGGCCCGGCGGGCCCGCCGTCGTGAAAAGCGTGCGTTGAAGCGCGCCGCGGCCGCACGGTGACGGCGGCACGGCTGCACTGAACGTGGTTCATGCAGCCAGGTGCCGACCGTGGGTCGGCACGCCGCCGGATTGACGCTTCCGGCCCAAAAGAGAACAATTCGCATCAGCCACGGTCCTGCACTGCCCCCCCGCGATGCCCCGCTGCCGCTGACGCGGCACGCCTGACGACTCAGCCACCCCCTCTTTTCCGCCTTCTTCTGATCGCGGACGGTGTGCTGCCGCCCGCGGAGGACCCCCACAACATGCGCCAGTCTGTGTCTTCGCTCCCGGCCGTGGTGCCGGGCCGCCGTGCCCTGCGCCCGGCCCTGCTCGCCCTTTCCCTGGCCGCGGCCTGCACCGCCCACGCCCAGTCCGCCCCGGATGGCGGCGTCCGGGCGCGCTCGGCCACCGACCTGGATGCGATCAAAGTCATCGCCGAACGCACCCATACCGACACCGGCGCGCTGGGCGACCGTGCCGTGCGCGATACCCCCTTCGCGATCTCGGTGGTGGGCCGCGAGGACATCGAGAAGCGCCAGGTGGTCTCGCTTGGCGAGGCCTTCCTCACCGATCCGTCCGTGGTCACCCAGGTCAGCGCCTACGCCAGCGGCTGGAGCTCGCCGATCCGCAACCGCGGTATCGACCTCAGCTACGACAGCTACCGCGTCAACGGCCTGCAGGTTTCTTCGTGGGGCACCGAGTGGCCGCTGGAAGTGATGGAGCAGGTGGAACTGCTGAAGGGTCCCGGTGGCTTCATGTATGGCTTCGGCCAGCCCGGCGGCATCGTCAACTACGTGACCAGGAAGCCGACCGAGGTCACCACGCTGTCGGCGCAGCTCGGCTGGCGCGAGGCGGGTATCGTCAGCGGCCAGGTCGATGTGGGCGGGCGCTTCGGCAACGAAGACATGTTCGGCTACCGCTTCAATGCGTACCAGGAGAAGGGCGAGACCTTCAACGGCGGCGAGGTGAACCGCAAGGTCGGCGCGCTGTCGCTGGATGCACGCCTGAGCGATCGCCTCACCTGGACCTTCGACGGCGTGTTCCAGTCACGCGATCTCAGCAACGAATCCCCGCAGTACTACTTCATCGGCCTGACCGAGCTGCCGCGCCCGCTGGCCGGCGACATCGACAACAGCATCGACGGCAGCTACTACGACACCCGCTCCAGCCTGCTCTCCACCGCGTTGAACTGGCAGATCAACAGCGACTGGAAGGCCAGCCTGAGCTATGGCGTGACCACCTCCTGGAACGACGTCAACAAGATCTTCGCCTACATCGATGACGTCAGCGGCGACTACGACATCAACACCTACGAGCTCGGCGGCAAGAGCGAGTGGAAGCTGGCCCAGGCCATCGTGCAGGGTCGCTTCCAGACCGGCCCGCTGTCGCACCAGGTCGTTGCCGGCGTCTCCCACCAGACCGGCCTGGGCTGGGACCGTCCGTACGAATGGAACACCCTCGGCCGCGGCAACATCTATCAGCGTCCGACGCTGCGCCATGATGCGGTCGGCTCGCGCGTGCTCAGCCGCGGCAGCGAGACCGTGCAGCAGGCGGTGTTCGTGAGCGACACCGTCAGCTTCGCCGATGGCTGGTCGCTGCTGGCCGGCGCGCGCTACAACGACTTCGAAAACAAGGGTGCGTACCACACCTATCCGGTCACCCCGACCTACGCCCTGATGTACAAGCCCGCCGATGCCGTGACGCTGTATGCCAGCTACGTCGAATCGCTGGAAGCCGGCAGCCGCGTGGGCAGCGATTACATCAATGCCGGCGACGTGCTCGACCCCACCATCAGCACGCAGTACGAGATGGGCGCCAAGATCGAGTACCCGCGCTGGAGCGCCAATGCTGCCGCCTTCCGATTGGAGCGTGGCGCGAACATCGACCTGATTACGTCCGCCGGCAAGCTGCTGGTGCAGGACGGCATCACCCTTTACGAAGGCGTGGAAGTCAGTGGCGATGTGCGCCTGACCGATGCCTTCACCCTCGGTGGCGGCGTGACCTGGCTGGACCCGACCTACGACAAACTCTCCCCGGGCAGCGCCAGCCAGGAAGGCAACCGCACCGCCGGCGCCGCCCGCTGGCAGGGCGTGCTGCACGCCGACTACAGCATCCCGCAGATCGAGGGCCTGAGCGTGTACGCACTGGCCCGCTACTACGGTGACGTCTACTACGACGCCGACAACACGCTCAAGCTGCCCGACTACACCCTGGTCAACGCGGGCGTCGGCTACCGCATGCAGGCTGCCGGCCACCCCGTCACCTGGCGCGCCGGCGTGGAGAACCTGGCCAACAAGAAGTACTGGTCCAACGCGGGCGTCGGCCTGCCGCGCACCTTCGCGGTAAGCGTGCGGTTCGATATGTAAGCCGGATGCATGCGGGTCGTGCCGGCCGCTGGCCGGCTCCTCGGCATTGTCGGGAGCCGGCCAGCGGCCGGCACTGCGCGCGCCATTCCAACCCCCGTAATGGTGCCCCCTTCACCCCGCTCCGGCAATAATGGCCGCCTGCCTTCCGCCGAGTCGCCATGCCTTCGTTCGAAACCCGCGTCAGCCGCCTGTGGGCGCATGAGAAGGCCAGCTATGGCCTGCGGGTGTTCATCGCGTTGTCCGCGGCGATGGGGCTGTGCTGGTATCTCGACCAGCTGCCTGCGCTGCCGGGCGTATTCCTGGGCATCATCGCCAGCGCGATCGCCGAGACCGACGACAACTGGTGGGGCCGGATCAAATCGGTCGCCCTGTCACTGCTGTGCTTCGTGGCTGCCGCCGCCGCGGTCGTGGTGCTGTTCCCGCATCCGTGGTGGTTCATCACCGCGCTGGCCGCAGCGACGTTCGGGCTGACCCTGCTCGGCGCGCTCGGCGAGCGCTATGCCTCCATCGCGCAGGCCACGGTGACGCTGGCCATCTACACCATGATCGGGCTGGAGCAGCACGGCGCGGCCGATCTGTCCCAGGCGATCAACGCGGTCAGCCATCTGCTGGCCGGTGCGGTCTGGTACGCGCTGCTCTCGATCCTGTGGACCGCCCTGTTCGCCAACCGGCCCGTGCGCGAGCGGGTCGCGCGCCTGTACCTGGAACTGGGCCGCTACCTGCAGCTCAAGGCCGATCTGTTCGAACCGGTGCGCGATGCCGACGTGCAGAAGCGCCAGCTGGCCCTGGCCGAGCAGAACCGGCGCGTGGTCGAAGCGCTGAACGTCGCCAAGACCGCGATCCTGGCCCGGTTTGGCCGCTCCGGTCGCCCCGGCGTGCAGTCCGGCCTGTACCTGCGCCTGTACTACATGGCGCAGGACTTCCATGAGCGTGCCAGCTCCTCGCACTACCCCTACGGCGCACTCACCGAGGCGTTCTTCCACAGCGACGTGCTGTACCGCTGCCAGCGCCTGCTCGCGCTGCAGGGTGAGGCCTGCGCCAACCTCGGCCAGGCGATCCGCCTGCGCCAGCCGTTCCAGTACGGCGAGCGCACCAAGCAGGCCACGGCCGACCTGACCGATTCGATCACCTGGCTGCGTGCCCAGCACAACCCGCAGTGGCAGCGCCTGCTGGCCTCGCTGGAACTGCTCGGCCACAACCTGCAGAGCATCGAGCGGCGCCTGTCCGAGGCCGAGAAGTCCGAGTCCACCCTGGACAACGTCGATACCCGCCTGCGCGATACCAACCCGCATACCCTGCGCGAGATGGGTGTGCGCATCCGCCAGCAGCTCACCCCCGGCTCGGTGCTGTTCCGGCACGGCCTGCGCATGGCGCTGGCGCTGATCGTCGGGTTCGCCGCGATCCGGCTGTTCAACGCACAGAACGGCTCGTGGGTGCTGCTCACCATCGTGTTCGTGTGCCGCCCGCACTTCGGCGCGACCCGCCAGCGGCTGGCACAACGGATCGCCGGCACGCTGATCGGCCTGGTGCTGACCTGGGCGCTGATGCAGCTGTTCCAGGACCTGCGCATCGAACTGCTGATCGCGCTGCTTTCGGCGCTGCTGTTCTTCTTCACCCGCAGCGATCGCTACCTGGTGGCCTCGGCGGCGATCACGGTGATGGCACTGACCTGCTTCAACCTGATCGGCGATGGCTTCCTGCTGATCTGGCCGCGCCTGGTGGATACCCTGCTGGGCTGCGCGATCGCCGCGGCGGCCGCCTTCCTGATCCTGCCCGACTGGCAGGGCCGGCGCCTGAACCTGGTGATGGCCCGTGTGCTCGACAACTGCGCCAAGTACCTGCACGCCGTACTGGGCCAGTACGGCAGCGGGATGCAGGACGATCTGGCCTATCGCATCGCACGCCGGGACATGCACAACGCCGATGCGGCGCTGTCCACGGCACTGTCGAACATGCTGCGCGAGCCCGGCCACGTGCGCCGCAACCTGGATGCCGGCTTCCGCTTCCTGGCGCTGTCCAACACCCTGCTCGGCCATCTCTCCGCACTGGGCGCCCACCGCACCCAGCTGGACAGCTACGGCCAGGATCCACTGGCGCTGTCCGGTGGGGAACGCGTCGAACAGGCGATGCAGCAGATCGCCACTGCGCTGCAGCGGCGCGAGCCGGTGGCTGAAGACGCCAACGAGGGCGATCGGGCCCTGGCCGAGCAGCTGGAGCAGATCCCGGACGACATGCCCCCCAAGCTGCAGCTGATCCGCACCCAGATGGGGCTGATGCTGCGCCTGCTGCCCAAGCTGCGGGGCGCCGCCAATGAGGCCGCGCGCACGCTGCGGTAGGTATCGACCGTTGGTCGATACGGATGTTGAAGGGCTCACGACCTATTGAACGTTCTCACGACCAACGGTCGTGAGCTACCCAAGACGGGGCTGCCTGCACCGTTCCGCGGCGCTGCCATGCTGCGCCAACAGGGAGAATGCTAGGCTGCGCCGGTTCGCAAGGAGTCTCCATGTCCGGCCATAGTCAGTTCGCTCTGCTCAGGCAACGCCGTTTCCTGCCGTTTTTCATCGTCCAGTCGCTGGGCGCGTTCAACGACAACGTCTACCGCCAGGCGATCATCGCGCTGCTGTTCTTCCTCGGCACGCCGATCGAAGAGCGCTCGCTGTATACCAACCTGGCGCCGGCGATCTTCATCCTGCCGTACTTCCTGTTCTCGGCACTGGCCGGCCAGATCGCGGAGAAGCTGGAGAAATCCCGGCTGATCGTGATCACCACGACCATGGAAATCGCGATCATGTCGCTGGCCGCACTCGGTTTCCTGACCGAGAGCATGCCCGTGCTGCTGGTGGCACTGTTCTGCACCGGCATGCAGTCCACGCTGTTCGGGCCGGTGAAGTACTCGGTGCTGCCCTCGATCCTCAAGCCCGAGGAACTGACCGGCGGCAACGGCCTGGTCGAGATGGGCACCTCGCTGTCGATCCTGACCGGCATGATCGCCGGCGGCCTGATCTTCGCCCTGTCCGGGAGCCATGGGCCGATCGTGGCGGCCACCGCGGTGATCGTGCTCGCCGTCGCGGGCAATCTGACCGCACGGATGATCCCCAAGGTCGATGCGGGCGCGCCGGACCTGAAGATCAACTGGAACCCGCTGCCCGAGTCGCTCGCGGTGCTGCGCATGGCCAAGAAGCAGAAAGCCGTGCGCAACGCGATCCTGGGCGTGTCCTGGTTCTGGTTCGTCGGCACCATGCTCACCTCGCAGCTGCCGACCTATGCCGAGGTCAACCTCGGTGGTGGCTCCCTGCTCTACATCTTCGCGCTGGCCCTGTTCTCACTTGGCACCGGCACCGGTTCGCTGCTGTGCGAGAAGCTGTCCGGGCGCACCGTGGAAATCGGGCTGGTGCCGCTGGGGGCGTTCGGCATGACCGCCTTCATGCTCGACCTGTACTTCGCCCGCGTCGGCGAAGCTGCCGTGGCCGGGCTGTCGATCTGGCAGTTCGTGCAGGCGCCGGGCAGCGCGCGCATCATCATCGATCTGATCGGCATCGGCCTGTTCACCGGCTTCTTCGTGGTGCCGTTGTTCGCGCTGATCCAGAGCCGCACGGCCAAGTCGGAAATGTCACGCGTGTTCGCTGCGCTCAACATCCAGAACTCCGGCTTCATCGTGCTCGCTGCGGGTCTTGGCCTGCTGACCCAGCGCGTGCTGGACTGGACCATCCCGCAGCTGTTCCTGGCGCTGGCGATCGCCAACGCCGTGGTGTCGATCTACATCTTCACGATCGTGCCTGAATTCCTGATGCGCTTCCTCAGCTGGGTGATGGTGCGTGCGCTGTACCGGCTGCGCCCGCACGGGATCGAAACCCACGTGCCGGACGAGGGCGCGGCGCTGATCGTGTGCAACCACGTCAGCTACATGGACGCGCTGATCCTGTCGGCGACGATCCCGCGGCCGGTGCGCTTCGTCATGTACTACAAGATCTTCAACATCCCGGTGATGCGCTGGATCTTCCGCACCGCCAAGGCGATCCCGATCGCCGGCGCACGCGAAGATCCCGCGCTGATGCAGGCCGCCTTCGATGAGGTGGACAAGGCGCTGGCCGAGGGCGAGCTGGTCTGCATCTTCCCCGAGGGCGCGTTGACCCGCGATGGGCAGATGGGCGCGTTCAAATCGGGCGTGGAGAAGATCCTGGAGCGTCGCCCGGTACCGGTGGTGCCGATGGCGCTGCGTGGGATGTGGTCGAGCATGTGGAGCCGCCGCGACACGCGGTTGGGCCGCATGCGCGTGCCCCGCCGCTTCCGTGCGCATGTCGAGGTGGTTGCGTCCGCGCCGATCCCTGGCGATGCCGCGACCGCCCCGATGCTGGAAACGCAGGTCAGGCAGCTTCGGGGCGATCAGGCGTGAGCCCCGCCCTGCCTGCATGTAACCGTATACATGGACGCAGGTACATCGGTTAGATTACCGCCCGGGGCACCTCGCCCGCGCTGATACACCCACCCAAGCAAATGGAGCTTCGCTGATGAATGCCACCGCCCCCCTGCCGCCCGCCCCGGGCAGCGTTCCGAATCACCTGATCTGGTCGATCGTCGTCACCATCCTGGCGTTCTTCGTGTGCTGCCTGTCGTGCCTGAGCTTCCCGGGCATCGTCACCGGTGTGGTCGCGATCGTGTTCGCCAGCAAGGTCAACGGCCTGCTCAACCAGGGCGACCTGGAAGGCGCGCGTCGTGCTTCCAAGAACGCCAAGATCTGGGCATGGGTCACCACCGGCTTCCTGATCGCCGGCGTGGTGCTGTTCGTGATCTCGCTGGCCTTCATGGGCGTGGACGGTTACATGGAGCAGATGCAGCAGTTCCAGCAGCAGATCGAAAGCAACAGCTGATGATCGCGCTGCACGGCAAGCGCTGGTTGCTGGCGTTGTTGCCACCGGCCGCACTGGCGGCCGGTGCGGGAGTCTGGGTGCTGCGGCACTACGACCCCAACAGCGCCAGCAGTCCGTTCCCGCCGTGCAGCTTTCTGGCGGTCACCGGGTATTACTGCATCGGCTGCGGGCTGACGCGTGCACTGCACGCGCTGGCCCACGGCGATGTGGCCACCGCGTTTTCGATGAATCCCCTGGCCATGCTGATGCTGGCCATCGCCCCGCTGGTGCTCGGCTGGGCATTGGGCTGGCGGCCACGCGCGCTGCAGCCGTTGATCACGCTGCTGATGAAGCCCGCTTTCTGGCTGATCCTGCTGCCCGCGTACTGGATCGCACGCAACCTGCCGTGGGTGCCGTTTACCTGGTTGGCACCGGGCTGACCCGGACGGCTAGGTGACCCAGCCGGCGATCACCAGCAGCGCCAGCACCGCCATCCACAGCAGCAGCATGCGCCACACCAGGCTCATCGCATCGCGCAGCTCCGGCAGGCGACGCCACACCGGCACCATCCCCGCATCACTGTAATCGTGCGCGTCCTCACGCAGCTCGGCGCTCACGCTTGCCCGCGCGACCGCACCGAGAAAGTGTGTCGAGGCCGACCACTGATTCCCGTGCGCTTCGCGCCAGGCCTTGAACGCGGTATCGAAGTTGCCGACCAGCGCCATCGACAGCGACATCAGCTGCGCCACCGGCCACTCCAGCCAGGACAGCACCACGCGCGCCCCGGCGACCGCTTCCACGCTGGCCAGCGAGCGCATCGGGCCAACCCCCAGCAAGGCGAGCAGGCGATACAGCAGCGCGCCGACCGGGCCCAGCAGCAGGAACCAGAACAGCACCGCGAACCAGCGCCGCAGCGCGTTGAGCACGGTGGCTTCGACCAGCGAGGGGACGTCTTCCTGCAGGCTGCCACCGGCGGACTGCAGCTGCGCGATCGCCAGGTGGCGGGCGTGGGCGTCATCGGCGTCGATCACCGCCTCGACATCGCGGTCCAGATCGCGCGGGCCCCAGCACATCGCCAGCACCAGCACGCCCAGCAGCAGCGACGGCAGGCCGTAGACGCGGTCATCGAACAGCCACTGGAGCAGGCCCAGCACTGCCACGAACGGCAGCACCGCCAGCCAGGCGCCCTTGCGGCCGCGCCAGACCCCGTCTTCGGCGGCGTGCCGGTCCAGCCACTGCAGCCAGCGCCGGTACAGGCCGAAACGCCGCAGCGCGACGGCCACGCCCGGCGCGACATGGCCCAGGGCCAAGGCAACCAGCACGGCGACCAGGGTGGTGAACATGTAAGCCTCCGGCTCGGGACGTGGAACGCGCCGCTACTATGCCTTGCGGCCCGGCAATTCCCCGGGCCGTTGGTAATGTACCGCGCCGCGTGTTCAGCCTGCGGCAACGGCAGGCGACGGTCAGGCGATCTGCTGGCGGTACCAGTGCTCGATCAGGCTGCGCGAGATCGAGATCGGCGGCGACAGGCGGATGCCTTCGCCGTTATCCTCGACATCCCGGGCCAGGGCTGCGCCCACTTCCTCGGCGGTAAACCAGCGCGCATCTTCCAGCTCGCCGTTCACGGTAGGCACGTCGTCTTCGGCCGTGGCGGCGAAGCCCAGCATCAGTGCGCCGGGGAACGGCCATGGCTGGGTGCCCAGGTAGCGGCACTCGCGCACGCGCACCCGGCTCTCCTCGAAGACCTCACGGACCACGGTCTGCTCCAGGGACTCACCCGGCTCGACGAAGCCGGCCAACACCGAATAACGGCGCGGGGCCCAGTTCGCCTGGCGGCCGAGCAGCAGCCGGCCCTGATTCTCCACGGCCACGATCACCGCCGGATCGACCCGGGGGTAGTGTTCGGTGGCGCACTGGCCACACCGGCCCACGAAGCCACCGCGGCTGAAGGTCACCGCGCCGCCGCACACCCCGCAGAAGCGGGTGCGCGACTGCCAGTAGGACATGCCCCGGGCGTAACAGAAGGCGGTGGAATCGGCGATGGACCAGGTCGCGGCGGACTGGCGCAGGTCGACCCGCTGCGGCGCCGTCACCGACAGCCCGGCGGCCTCCATCGAGAACCACGCCTGCTCGCCGCGCAGGCCGAGGAAGATCGCGGTGCCCGGGCCACCGCCCAGATCCGCGCCGGTCAGCGGCAGCGGCTGACCATCGTGGCCGGCCAGCGCCGTGCCGTCCTGGTCGAGCACCAATACACGCGCGTCCGGCCACAGGCGCAACAACGCATCGGCGTCATCGCGCAGGGTATCGGCGCGCTCCAGCGGCTCGCTGACGAAGGCGAAACCGGAAAGCTGCGAAGAGAATTTGGACATCGCAAGAGCCTGCCCACATTCGGCGGGACTGGCAAGCGGCAACCGACCGTCAGGCCGGTTGCGCGCACATCACATGCTGAAACTGCTGCCGCAGCCGCAGGTGGTCTTGGCGTTCGGATTTCGGATCACGAACTGCGCGCCGGTCAGGCTTTCGGTGTAATCCACCTCGGCGCCCATCAGGTACTGCAAGCTCAGCGGATCGACCAGCAGGGTGACGCCGGCGGTATCCACCGCCAGGTCGTCCTCGGCGCGGTTCTCGTCGAACTCGAAGCCGTACTGGAAGCCGGAACAACCGCCGCCTTCGATGTAGACGCGCAGGGCGAGGGCAGCGTTGCCCTCATCCTGGATCAGCTCCTTGACCTTGGCCGCAGCGGCCTCGGTGAAGTTCAGCGGACGGTCCAGGGACTGGTAGTTCGGCGCGGCGGCGGGAGCGCCGGGCAGGGAAACAAGCGTGCTCATGCCCCCAGCATGGGGGTGCATGAGCACGGTTTCAAGTTGTCACGCGGGCGCGATTCAGGCCATCGCCTCGGCCAGCTTCTTGCGGGCCGCGGTGTCCTTGCCCTTGCCCTGGTCCGCATCCCCGGACGGCGGCGGCAGGGCCATCTGCGCCGAGCTATGGATCAGGCGGCCGGTCAGCTGGGCGCCGGCGTGCATTTCCACCACCTGGTAATGGATGTTGCCCGTCACCCGGGCGCTGGGGGTCAGTTCGACCCGCTCGGTGGCGTGCACATCCCCGTCCAGGCGGCCGCTGATGACCACCACCTGGGCACGGATCTCGCCCTCGATGGCGCCATGCTCGGCCACCGTCAGGGTGGCGTTGCTGGCGCCGTCCTGGGCGATCACCTTGCCCAGGATGGTGCCTTCCACGTACAGGCCACCGCTGAATTCCACGTCCCCGCGGATCACCACCTGCGCGCCGATCAGCGCGTCCACGACCAGATGTCCGTCGCGGTTGGATTTGTTGCTGCCAAACATGGGCTTACTCCCCTTCTTTTGCCGATGCCGCCGGTGCTCCGGCCTGCTTCCAATCGAATACCTGGGTGGCGCCCCCCGCGCCCGATCCCAGCGTGACCCGCACACGTTGCGGGGTGAAGCCTGGTGGCAGCATCACGCTGCCGGTGAGCTGCTGGAAGTACCGGAAGGAATAGTCCTGGCCCGGCACCTTGGTGCGCTGGTGCAGCTCGTCCCAGCTGACCGAGGTCAGCTTGCCGTCCTTGACGCCTTCCACCGTGAAGCGCATCTGCCCCTGGCTGATCGCCCCGCGGTTCAGGTTCTGGGTCAGCACCACGGCGTACTGCCAGGTGCCGCCCGTCTCCGGCGAGAACTCCACCGAATGGGTGTTCAGGCCCTTGCGCTGGCTGGTCGCTCCGACCAGGCGCTCATAGAAGGCCACGTCGGCGCGCAGGCCGGCGATTTCTTCGTCGCGCTCGCCCAGCGAGGTCTGGACTTCGTTGTTGGCGGCGCGGCTGATGCGGTCGGACGCCTGCAGGGTGGCCTGGCGTTGCTGCAGTTCGATGAGCTGCTGCTGGAGGCGCTCATTGCGGGTCTCGGCGGCCTTGAGCTGGGTGCCGACGTCACCGCCGGGCGAGCCCAGCCAGGCGCCAAGCAGCACGGCGAGGATCAGCGACAGCAGCCAGGCCCCGCCCAGCACCAGCAGGCGCTTGCGGTCCTGCACGGGCGGCGCGCCCGGCCGGCGGATCTGGATGCGGGAAGGTGTGGGTTTATTCATGGCAGTCCTGGGCGACCGCGCCTGCCGGCGCTGTCGCAACGGCCCCTGTCTGGAACGACGGGCTAGTGTAAGTCAGGGGAAAGACCTTGTCCGCGCAGGGCCGGGATCGGGGCAGTGGCGTTCATGGACGTCATCCCCGATAGTGTGCGCCTGTGCACATTCTGCAGCCGGAGCGCGTGCCATGACCGAAGCCCACCTGTTCGTGATCGGCATCCTGCTGGCCTGGCTGGCCGGCATCCGCGTGTACCTGACCGTGTTCGGCGTCGGCCTGGCCGGCCTGCTCGGCTGGGTCGACCTGCCGCCCGCGCTGCAGGCCACGGAGTCCTGGTGGGTGCTGGGCACCTCGGCCGCGCTGGCCATCGCCGAATTCTTCGCCGACAAGATCCCCGGGGTCGACTCGGTCTGGGATCTGGTCCAGACCCTGGCCCGGGTCCCGGCCGGTGCGTTCCTGGCCGCCGCCACGCTCTCGCCCAGCGGTGAGCTCAGCGGCACCGCACTGGTGGCCGGTGCCGGCGTCGCGCTGGCCAGCCACGGGCTCAAATCCGGTACCCGCGCCCTGCTCAACACCTCACCCGAACCGGCCAGCAACTGGATCGCCTCCGCCGCCGAAGACACCGTGGTGGTCGGCGGGCTCGCGCTCGCGCTGGCGCACCCCTGGCTGGCGCTGATCCTGGTGGTGGCGTGCAGCCTGATCGGCGCGTTGATCGTGTGGATGATCTGGCGGACGCTGTGGAAGGGCATGCGTTGGTTGATGCGGCAGGCCGACAGTGGCCAGACGCAGGTCAAACCGGGAACCCTGCCACGGTGAGGCGTGCCCTGCCTTCGGGTGTTCATCGCATAATTGCGGCGCAGACTGGGAGTACTGATGGCCGTTCACGACAACGTTGTTGCACCCGCCCGCGCCGTGCGCGCTGAAACGCCGCCGGCCGACCACTGGCAGCGCTGGCAAAGCCAGGCCTCACCCGCGCCCGTGGTGCACAGCAATGTCGTGGCGCTGACGCCGGCGCCGGCCAGCCCGCCGCCCCTGCTCCCCCCGATGCACACCGAGACCGGCAGCCTGCCGCCGCCCGGCATCGACTCGCCGTACCGCGTGCTGATCGTCGAAGACGACCGCTCGCAGGCCCTGTTCGCGCAGAGCGTGCTGCACGGCGCCGGCATGGAGGCGCTGGTGCACAGCGATGCCGAGGGGGTGCAGCAGGCCATCGCCGAGCATCGCCCCGACCTGATCCTGATGGACCTGCATCTGCCGGGGCTGGATGGGATGCGGCTGACCGCCCTGATCCGCCAGCAACCCGGCCAGCAGCTGCTGCCCATCGTGTTCCTCAGTGGCGACCCGGATCCGGAGCGCCAGTTCGAAGTGCTCGACAGCGGCGCCGATGATTTCCTCAGCAAGCCGATCCGCCCGCGCCACCTGATCGCCGCCGTCTCCAACCGGATCCGCCGCGCCCGTGCGCAGGCCGCCTCACAGGCGGGCAACGGCAGCGCACCGGCGATGAACAACCCCGAGACCGGCCTGCCGACCCGCCATCATGTGATGCAGCAGCTCGGCGCCTCGCTGGCGCACCGCGACCACGGCGGCCTGTTCTTCATCGAGATCGCCAGCGCGCTGGGGCTGCGCGAGCGCTACGGCTATGCCGCGTTCGAACGGCTGATGACCCAGGCGGGCCAACGGCTGGCCGATGCCGCCCAGCCCTACCTGCTGGCACGTCTGAACGACAACAGTTTCCTGGTGCTGGCCCGCGGGGCCGACGAGGCCACGCTGGATGCAATGGCGCATACCCTGCGCGAGCAGTTGTCCACGCGCGCGTTCGTGATCCGCGATGACGAATCCGTGCACCTGCGCGGCGTGGTCGGTCATGCGCAGCTCTCGCCGGGCTTCTCCGATGCGGGCAGCGCACTGGAAGCAGTCGAACGCACCACCTTGCAGGCCCGCCTGCTGACCGCGGGCGTGGCCGCGTACGTGCGCCGCGAAGATGTGGCCGCGCAGGAACACCTGGCGTTGCTTGACGGGCAGCTGGAACTGGCCTACCAGCCGATCGTCGCCGTGGCCGGTGGCAACACCGCGCAATACCAGATGCTGCTGCGGCTGCGCCAGGCCGATGGCAGCGTGCTGGCCGCCGGCCAGGTGATTCCGGCCGCCGAAGCAGCCGGGCGCATTGCCGATCTGGACCAGCAGGTGCTCGACCATGCGCTTGGGCTGCTGGATCTGTATCGCCACGCCGCGCAGCCGCTGCACCTGTTCGTCTCGCAGTCGCTGCGCACGCTGGCCCGCGATGCCTTCGGTGACTGGCTGCTGGAATCGCTGGCGAGCCGGCAGATCGACGGCAGCGCATTGGTCATCGACGTACGCCTGCCCGATGCCTTGATCCACACCGTCACCCTGCAGCAGTTCTGCACGCGCATGCATGCAGCCGGCGTGCGTTTCTGCCTGAGCCAGTTCGAGCCGGGCGATGAAGCCAATGCCTTGATGGCGCAGCTGCCGTTGGCCTATGTGCGCATGGCCGCGCGCTTCTCCAACAGCCACACCAACCAGCAGACGCGCGACGAACTGCGCGCGGCGATCGACCGGGCGCACCGCGCCGGGCTGCGCATCATCGGCCAGCAGATTGAAGACCCGCAGGCAGCGGCCGCGATGTGGATCGGCGGAGTGGATTTCATCCAGGGCAACATGGTCCAGTCCGCCGGCAGCGAACTGAACTTCGACTTCCAGAACTCGGTGCTCTGAGCATGGGACGCCACGGACGGCCAGCTCCCTCCTCCACCCCGGCCCCGCTGTGGATCAGCGCTGCGGCGGCCGCCCTGTGTGCCACTGCCGCGGTGATGGCGCGCATCGGTGCCAATGGGCCGTGGATCGACATTGCCGCCGGCACCGGCGTGGTGGCACTGATCGCCGGCATCCAGGCGGTACGCCGCTGGCGTGACGCGCAGGACCAGCTGGAGCGGCTGCAGCGGCGTAGTGAGGCGCTGGTGCTCGAGCGCGATCAGCTGCAGCAGCGCCGGCAGCAGCAGAACCAGCTTGAACAGGAACTGCTCAGCGCCAAGCAGGCCGCCGAAGCCGCGGCGCTGGCCAAGGGTGAGTTCCTGGCCACCATGAGCCACGAGATCCGAACGCCGCTCAACGGCATCCTGCCGATGCTCGATCTGATCGCGCGCGGCCAGCTCGGCAGTGACCAGCGCCAGATGCTGCAGACCGCGGCGACCAGCTCACAGCAGCTGCTGAGGATCGTCGACGACATCCTCGATTACTCCCGGCTCGAGGCCAAGGGCCTGAACCTGGAGATCACCACGTTCAACCTGCGCGAGCTGCTCGAAGGGCTGGTGCAGTTGATGCAGCGCGCCGCCGATCCGAAAGGCCTGCAGCTCTCGCTCGAACTCGACCCGGCGGTACGCCTGTCCGTCCGTGGCGACCCGGTGCGCCTGCGCCAGGTGCTGAGCAACCTGCTGGTCAATGCGATCAAGTTCACCGAGCGTGGCCAGATCCGGCTGCGCGTGCAGCGCCAGGGCGAGACCAACGCGCAGCACCAGCTGCGGTTCGAGATCGCCGACAGCGGGATCGGCATCGACGACGCCCTGCAGGCGCGCCTGTTCCAGTCCTTCAGCCAGGCCGATGCGTCCACCACGCGCCTGTACGGCGGCACCGGGCTGGGCCTGGCCATCTGCAAGCGCATCATCGACCTGATGCAGGGCCGGATCGGCGTGCACTCCACCGTGGGGCGCGGCGCTACGTTCTGGTTCGAGATTCCCCTGCTCAAGGTGATCGGCGATCTGCCAGCGGTCGGCAACACGCGGCGTGCCTTGCTGATCACCCGCGATGCGGTGCTCGCCCAGCGTATCGAGCGGGTGACCCAGCACCATGATCTGCGCCTGCACACGGTGGAGACCAGCGCCGAAGCGATCGACGCCCTGCGCGCGCCACAGCGCCCCGGTATCGACCCGGCCCTGACCTGGGTGATCGCCGACACCGACGGCCTGCGCCATGGCACCCAGGCACTGCAGAAGGCGGTGGCCGGGAACGAACGGCATCCCACTGCGCAGCTGCTGTGGCTGTACGGCGATGAGGCGCCCGCGCCCGAGTCGCTTGGCCCGGGACCCGCCCTGTCGCGGCAGGGCGCTGACAGTGAACTGCACGCGCTGCTGCGCCCGGTGGTGCCCAGTGCACGCCCGGCTGCGCTGCTGGCCGAGGTGGAATACGCAGGCTCGCCCACGGCACTGCCGCAGTTCCCGCTGCGCGTGCTGCTGGTGGAAGACAACAGCGTCAACCTGCTGGTCGCGCAGCGGCTGCTGCAGGTGCTGGGCTGCGAGGTGGAGACCGCCACCCAGGGCGAGCAGGCCCTGGAGGCACTGCAGGCCCGGCCGTTCGATGTGGTGCTGATGGATTGCCAGATGCCGGTGCTGGATGGCTACGACGCGACCCGCCGCTGGCGCGCGCACGAGGCCACACGAGGCGCGGCGCGGCTGCCGATCGTGGCGATGACCGCCAATGCGATGGCCGGCGACCGCGAGCGCTGCCTGCAGGCCGGCATGGACGATTACCTGTCCAAACCGATCCACCGCGAAACACTCCAGGCCGTGCTGGCACGCTGGGGAAGCGTGCTGGCCGACGACCCGGCGTTGCTGCCGACCCGGCCCTTTGCAGCCACCGCAGCGGTGCCCGCACGCGACCAGACACCCGCCGCGGTGCTCGACCAGGACGTGCTCGATGAATTGCTTGAAGTGATCGGCGCGGACACCGCGCGGGTCATCGGCGTGTTCCTGGATGACACGCCACCGCTGATCCGCCAGCTGCAGGACGCCTCGGTCGCAGCGGACCTGGACCAGCTGCGCGCGTTGGCCCACAGCCTCAAATCCGCCAGTGCGAATGTGGGCGCGATGGCCCTGTCGGCAGCGGCCTGGCGGATCGAGCACGATGCCCGCGCCGGCACGCTGGAGCGCCCCGCCGTGGCGGTGGCGCTGTTGATCGCCGAGTTCGCGCGTGCACGGATCGCGCTGGGCGGCTATCACGCCCGCCTGCGCGCCCCGTTGCAGGGCTGACTCAGTCTTCGATCTTGGTCAGCAGGTAGTTCGGTTCGCCGATGCGCTCGATCAGATCCAGCTGGGTTTCCAGCCAGTCGATATGCTCTTCCTCGGACTCGAGGATTTTCACGAACAGCTGGCGGCTGACGTAGTCACCGATCGAATCGGCATAGGCCACCGCTTCGCGCAGGGTCACCACGCCGTCGCGTTCCAGGCTGAGGTCGCACTGCAGGATCTCGGCCGGGTTCTCGCCGATGCGCAGCTTGCCCAGTGCCTGGAAGTTCGGCAGGCCTTCGAGGAAGAGGATGCGGTCGGACAGGATGTCCGCGTGCTTCATCTCTTCGATCGATTCCTTGTACTCGTGATCGGCGAGCTCCTTCAGGCCCCAGTTCTTCAGCATCTTGGCGTGCAGGAAGTACTGGTTGATCGCGGTCAGCTCGTTGTAGAGGACCTTGTTGAGGAATTCGATGACTTTGGCGTCGCCCTTCATGAGCGTGCTCCTGCTGCGTGGAATCGCGGGCACTGTAGCGCGTCGCGCGCAGGCATGAAGGAACGCGAATCGTGCTCAGTTGCGGCCCGCAACCGGGCCGGCCGATCTCAGGCGGCTTGCAGGCCCAATACCGGCAGCGGCAGGTCGTGGGTAGCGCTGAACTTGGCCAGCAGGTCCGCCGCCATGTCCAGGCAGGAGCCGCAGGTCGCGCCGCAGCCGGTGCGCATCGTCAGCTCGGACACGCTCACGACACCGCTCTGCGCGGCTTCGCGGATCTGATGGTCGGTAACCCCGTTGCAGATGCAGACGTACACGTGCGGACTCGGCAGGCAGGCCCGGATCGGCCTGCTGCTATTCCAATCGAAATGCGAATGGTTGTCAATTTCGAACCTGAATCATTCTCGATACGGGTCAGAGCCGCCAGCAGCGCTCAGACGGCGCCCGGCTCGCCCTTGGCCTTGCTGCGCGGCCAGTAGCCACCACCCCGCTTGGGCGTGGTGCGCTTGCGCGGCCGATCGTGACCGGCGGCATTGCCAGGCATCCAGGCTTCCTGCGCGGACTTGGGCATGGTTTCCACCCCCGGCCCGGCCACCCCCCGTGCCAGCGGCGCCAGATGGCGCAGCGCACGCGCATAGACGCCCCGCTTGAACATCACCACATGTTCGACCGGGTACCAGAAATCGACCCAACGCCACTGGTCGAACTCGGGGCTGTCGGTATGGTCCAGGGTGACGTGGGATTCGTCCCCGGCCAGCCGGAGCAGGAACCACACCTGCTTCTGGCCGATACAGACCTGCCGTTCATTGCGGCGGATGGCCCGTGCCGGCAGCCGATAGCGAAGCCAACCCGGCGTCGCCCCGAGCACTTCAACGTGCTCCGGCAACAACCCGGTTTCTTCCTGCAACTCGCGATACATGGCTTCGACAGGCGTCTCGTCGGTGTTCATGCCGCCCTGCGGGAACTGCCAGCCATCCCGGCGCACACGTCGTGCCCAGAAAACCTGCCCATCCTGCCGCATCAGCACAATACCGACGTTCGGTCGATAGCCGTCCGGATCGATCACGATGCGGACTCCTAGAAAAATCTACTGATCGGGACTGTGCCACGCCCGCTGCCCACTCACAAGCGCGGTGAAAAAGTGTTGACAGATTCCGAATACATCTCCAGAATTACCGGCTCCCTGAGGCTATGTAGCTCAGCCGGTTAGAGCACAGCACTCATAATGCTGGGGTCGGTGGTTCGAGTCCACCCATAGCCACCAAGTTCGCTTGGTTTTTCAGGGAAAAAGTGCAATAATTGCACGCACATTTTGCCCCGTCGCCAAGCGGTAAGGCACCTGACTCTGACTCAGGCATTCGGTGGTTCGAATCCATCCGGGGCAGCCAAACAAAACAAAAGGCCTGATCGAAAGATCAGGCCTTTTGTTTTGTTTGGGCGGCTGACTGGGCGCATGGCGCCCAGTGCCCCAACCTTGCGGAGCAAGGTTGGGGCCAGCCTTCTTTGCCTCCACATCCCCGCGCCTGACGGCGCGCCCCCTTGCACTCCAAGGGGGCTGTTTCACCAGAAAGAGGGTGGACGGCCGACACCCTGCCCATGCCGGGCCACGAAAGCAGCCGACCAGCGGTCGACACTACCGCCACCGCCGCCCCTATGAAACAGCGGCGAGCGCAGCAGTGCCGCCGGAAGCGTCGCCATCCCTCGCTGCATCCACCTGACGACCAAGCGATCTGCGGGGACGAAACCCACCCCCGGAAACGACAAAAGCCCGGCCGAAGCCGGGCTTTTGCGTACCCCCCAGCGGGATCCCGAAGGATCCCACGCCAGGCGCGATGGATCAGCGCTTGGAGAACTGGGTGGCGCGACGTGCCTTGTGCAGGCCGACCTTCTTACGCTCGACTTCACGGGCGTCACGGGTCATGAAGCCAGCCTTGCGCAGCTCGGACTTCAGGGTTTCGTCGTACTCGACCAGCGCACGGGCGATGCCCAGACGGATCGCACCGGCCTGACCGGTGGTACCACCGCCAGCGGCGGTGACCATGATGTCGAAGCTTTCGGTGTTCTTGGTCAGTTCCAGCGGCTGACGCACGATCATGCGTGCAGTCTCACGGCCAAAGAACTCGTCCAGCGGACGGCCATTGACGGTGATGTTGCCGGCGCCCTTGCGCAGGAACACGCGGGCGGTGGAGGACTTGCGGCGGCCGGTGCCGTAGTTTTGCGTGATAGCCATGATTAGATATCCAGAACCTGAGGCTGCTGAGCGGCGTGCGGGTGCTCGGAACCCGAGTACACCTTGAGCTTGCGGTACATGGCGCGGCCCAGCGGGCCCTTCGGCAGCATGCCCTTGACGGCGGTCTCGATGACACGCTCCGGGTGGCGCTCAAGCGCCTGGGCCAGAGTTTCGGTCTTCAGGTTGCCGATGTAGCCAGTGAAACGGTGATACAGCTTGTCCTGCAGCTTGTTGCCGGTGACGGCAATCTTTTCTGCATTGATGACAACCAGGTAATCACCGGTATCAACGTGAGGGGTGTAAACCGGCTTGTGCTTGCCGCGCAGACGGCGGGCCAGCTCGGTGGACAGACGGCCCAGCGTCTTGCCGGATGCGTCGACGAGATACCAGTCGCGCTGGACGGTCTCGGACTTTGCAGTGAAAGTGCTCATGAAAGAACTCTAGTAGGTCGGGCTCATTACGGCGCAGTACGGCCGGAACTCTGCCACGCGTTGTGAAGAGGCGGGAGTGTACTGGCCATCCCCGCCACATGCAAGTTGACCCTGATCCCGGCTTGGCACACCGGCCCCGGGGGGCGAGAATCGACAGTCCCCCGCCGCGACACTTCCTGCCATGACCGCGCTCCGCCAGATCACGCCGCTCGACCACCTGCTGACCGAAGCCCAGCGGGCGCTGGATACCGTGTTCGGCAATCCGCCGGCCAGCCGCCCCTACCCCGCCGAGGACACCCCGGACGTGCAGATGGCCGCGCCCGAGCGCCGCCACGCCGCCGGTCTCATGCGCATCAACCATGTCGGTGAGGTCTGCGCCCAGGGCCTGTACTTCGGCCAGGCCGCAGTCGCCCGTGAGCCGGAAACCCGCGCCCACCTGCTCGACGCCGCCCAGGAAGAAACCGACCACCTGGCCTGGTGTGCCCAGCGCCTGCGCGAACTGGACAGCCGTCCCAGCCTGTTCAATCCGATCTGGTATGCCGGCAGCTACACCATCGGCACCCTGGCGGGCCTGCGCGGGGATGGCTGGAACCTGGGCTTCGTGGTCGAAACCGAACGCCAGGTGGAAGCGCATCTGGACGAACACCTGGATACCCTGCCCCCGGCCGACCTGCGCAGCCGCGAGGTGATCAAGGTGATGAAGATCGACGAAGCCCGCCACGCCGACCATGCCGAGCATGCCGGCGCGCGCAGGCTGCCCGCCCCGATCCCGTCGGTGATGGCGCTGGCCTCCAAGGTCATGAAGACCATCGCGTACCGCCTTTAAGCCTCCACCGCGCCGCGTGCATCGGGTGAAAAGCCCCCCTGAGTCAGGGGGGCGCCGCGAAGCGGCGGGGGTATGGGTGTTCAGTGAGCCGGGGGCCCACGGTTCGCACAGCGAACCGTGGGAGCGCCAGCGCGAATGCGAGGGCGTTACCCCGAGACCAGCTTCAGGCCGATCACCCCGGCCACGATCAACGCGATGCAGGCCAGCCGCGACGGCGAGGCGCTGTCGCCGAACAGGAAGATGCCCAGCATCGCCACGCCCAATGCGCCGATCCCGGTCCAGATCGCGTACGCCGTGCCGACCGGAATGGATTTCATCGCCTGGCTCATCAGGTACAGGCTGACCAGGGCGGCCGCGACGGTGGCCAGCGTCGGAAGGGGCTTGCTGAAGCCTTCGGAGTACTTCATTCCGATGGCGAAGCCGATTTCGAACAGACCGGCGACGAGAAGATAGATCCAGGGCATGGGGGATTCCTTGGGTTAACAAAAGCAAAACGGCCCGGTGTTTTCACACCGGACCGTCGTCGGTAGCTACCGTGGAACCGGGTTTTGCGCAAACACCGGTTCCACAGGGCGGGCCGTCCCGCCTGAACGAGGTTGCCCGGGCCAGGCCCGGACAACATCGCGAAGTGCCTTACTCGGCCAGATTGCGCCCATGGAACAGCTCTTCGATCTCACGACGCAGCAGCGCCTCGATCTTCATGCGTTCCTTGAACGAGAGGTTCTTGGCCTTCTCTTCGAACAGGTACTGGTCCAGATCGAAATCCTTCAGGTGCATCTTCGTGTGGAAGATATTTTCCTGATAGACATTGACGTCGAACATCTCGTAACGCGACTTGATGTTCTTGGCCAGGAAGTTCTGGATCGAGTTGATCTTGTGATCGATGTAGTGCTTCTTGCCCTTCACGTCACGAGTGAAGCCACGCACGCGGTAATCCATGATCACGATGTCCGATTCCAGACTCTCGATCAGGTAGTTCAGCGCTTTCAACGGGGAAATCACGCCACAGGTGGCCACATCGATGTCCGCGCGGAACGTGGCGATGCCCTCCTGCGGATGGGTTTCCGGGTAGGTATGGACGGTGATGTGGCTCTTGTCCATGTGCGCGACCACAGCGTCGGAGATCAGCTCCTTGCCGGCCTGCTTCTTGTCGATCACCGGCTCTTCCGAGATCAGGATCGTCACCGAGGCACCCTGGGGGTCGTAGTCCTGGCGGGCCACGTTCAGGATGTTCGCGCCGATGATCTCGGCAACGTCGGTCAGGATCTGAGTCAGCCTATCGGCGTTGTACTCTTCATCAATATATTCGATGTAACGCTGACGCTCCTCTTCGGTGCGGGCGTAACAGACGTCATAGATGTTGAAGCTCAACGCCTTGGTGAGGTTGTTGAAACCCTGCAACCTCAGGCGAGGCAACGGCTTGACCACGGCGGTCGATCCTGTGTGTGGTGGGAAAGAAGTAATTATGGGGCAAAGTGATCGGGGGCGAAACTTGCATTGAAACGAGTACCTGTGCTCGGTTTGCCCTTAACAATTCGGATCGTTAAGCTCCCGGCACATAGCCGTGAATTCTTCATGAGCAATCGGAGCGCCTCAACGTGTCAACTGTGCGCCTTGCCACAAGTCCATTGGCCCTGGATATCGCAACAATCGATCGCTTCCTGGCCCACAGCCACCGCCGCCGTTACCCCGCCCGTACCGACGTGTTCCGACCTGGCGATCCGGCCGGCACGCTCTACTACGTGATCAGTGGATCAGTCTCAATAATGGCTGAGGAAGATGACGATCGTGAGCTGGTGCTGGGCTACTTCGGCTCGGGAGAGTTCGTCGGTGAGATGGGGCTGTTCGTCGAATCGGACCGGCGCGAGGTGATCCTCCGCACCCGCACCCCGTGCGAACTGGCCGAGATCAGCTACGAGCGCCTCCATCAGCTGTTCCTGGGCCCGCTCTCGGCCGATGCGCCGCGCCTGCTCTACTCGATCGGCCAGCAGCTCTCCAAGCGCCTGCTCGATACCAGCAGGAAGGCCAGCCGCCTGGCGTTCCTGGATGTGACCGACCGCATCGTGCGGACCCTGCACGATCTGTCCCGCGAGCCGGAGGCGATGAGCCACCCGCAGGGCACCCAGCTGCGCGTCTCGCGCCAGGAACTGGCCCGTCTGGTCGGCTGCTCGCGTGAAATGGCCGGCCGCGTGCTGAAGAAGCTGCAGACCGACGGGCAACTGCATGCCCGCGGCAAGACCGTGGTCCTGTACGGCACCCGCTGACCCCGCGCGGTAGAGCCGACCGTTGGTCGGCTATCCGGCCGGCTATCCGGCCAGCTATCCGGTCAGCTATCCGTTCGGCTATCCGGCACGCGATTGGACACGCCACCCGGCCTCCCCCGGGCCCTGACTACCCCGGGTCGCCGGCCAGCGGTCGGCACTACCTGCCCATTTGCCGCTAGGCTGTTCGCATGGAACTTGGCAGTGAATTCTATTGGTTCATCCTGATCGGCCTCGGCGCACAGCTGGTCGACGGCGCGCTGGGCATGGCGTTCGGGCTGGTGTCTTCCTCGGTCCTGCTCAGCATGGGCCTGCCGCCCGCCGCGGTCAGCGCCAGCATCCATACCGCGGAGGTGTTCACCACCGGGGCGTCCGGGGTCTCGCACCTGGTCGCGGGCAATGTGGACCGTCGGCTGTTCCTGCGCCTGGCCCTGCCTGGCGCCGTCGGTGGGGTGGTCGGCGCCTACGTGCTGACCCAGCTGCCCGGCGACGTGATCCGCCCCTTCATCTATATGTATCTGCTGGTGCTGGCGATCTTCATCCTGCTGCGCGCGGCCGGCCGGATGCTGCCGGCCCAGGAAGTGAAGCGCGTCCCGCTGCTGGGCTTCGTCGCCGGCCTGCTGGATGCCAGTGGCGGTGGCGGCTGGGGCCCGGTGGCGACGTCCACCCTGCTCGCACGCGGTGGCAAGGCCCGCACCACCATCGGGACGGTCAATGCCGCCGAGTTCGTGGTGACCCTGGCGGTGTCGATCACCTTCCTGCTGACCATGGGCGTTCAGTACCTGAACATCGTGGCCGGCCTGTTGATCGGCGGCATGATGGCCGCGCCGGTGGCCGCGATTCTGGTCAAAAAGGTCAAGGAACGCTGGGTGCTGGTGGCCGTCGGCGTGCTGGTGCTGGGCATCAGCCTGTTCCAGATCGGCCATGCCATCGTGCAGTGGCGCGCAGGCTGAGCCGGACGCGACACCGTTTCAGGGATTTTCAGCGGTGAATCAGACCGGATCGCCGGCCCGATCCACGCAGCCCCAGTTGAGCACGGGGGTGCCCGGCGGCAGCACCTGGCGGAAATAGTCCACCCGGGACGCCTTCGGATTGACCACCACCGGCGCCGCCGCGGCCAGCAGCAGCGGCAGGTCGGCGCTGCTGTCGGAGTAGGCGACGTCGATCTCGCCGTAGCCGCGCTCGCGCAGCATCCGCATCTTTTCTTCGTTGTGGCAGTGGCGGGTGGCGATGACCGCGCCCAAGAACGGCCCGACCTCACTGCCGATCACCGGCACGCCCTGGTGCGCCACGAAGGCCAGGATCGCGCGGGCCAGTTCCGGCGGTGCACCGGTAGCGACCACGACGCGGTCGCCAGCGGCGCGGTGACGCGCGAACACCTCCAGCGCCACGGGCAGCAGGCGGCGGCGGATATCGGCTTCGTGCTTGAGGACGTAGCGATCGATCACCTTGTTGAACTCGCGCGCCCGGTGCAGGCCAAACGTGGCGATCCACACATAGCCGGAGATGCCGCGGCGGCGGGTGGGCAGGAATGCCACCAGCGGGCCGAGCAGCGGCGTGGCAATCAGGGCGGCCAGCAGCCGCAGCGGGTTGCGCTTGATCAGCCAGGCGAACAGATGGCTGCCGGAATCGCCGTCATACAGGGTGTGATCGAAATCGAAGACCACCAGCGGGGCGTCGTCGCGCGGCGTTGGGTAGATCGCTGTCATGCGCTGAAGAATAGCTGACGCAGGCCCTCGCCGGGCTCTTCCACGCGCATGAAGGCCTCACCGACCAGGAACGCGTTGACCCCGGCCTGGCGCATCACGGTGACATCGGCCGTGCCGAGGATGCCGCTTTCGGTGACCAGCAGGCGGTCGCGCGGCACGGCCTGGCGCATGTCCAGCGTGGTCTGCAGCGACACCTCGAAGGTACGCAGGTTGCGGTTGTTGATGCCGATCAGCGGCACCGGCACCTGGATGGCGCGCTCGAGCTCGTCGATGTCGTGCACTTCCACCAGCACGTCCATGCCCAGCTGCATGGCCAGGTCGGACAGCTCGGCCAGCTGGCGGTCGTCCAGGGCGGCCACGATCAGCAGGATGCAGTCCGCGCCGAGCACACGCGCTTCATACACCTGGTAGGCATCGATCACGAAGTCCTTGCGCAGCACCGGCAGCGTGCAGGCGTCGCGGGCCTGTTGCAGGTAGGCATCACTGCCCTGGAAGAAATCCACGTCGGTCAGCACCGACAGGCAGCTGGCCCCGCCGAATTCGTAGCTCACCGCGATATCAGCCGGATGGAAGTCCGGGCGGATAACGCCCTTGGAGGGGCTGGCCTTCTTGATTTCGGCGATCACGGCCGGGTTGCCCGCGGTGATCGAGGCGCGCAGCGCATCCGCGAAGCCACGCACGGGCGGAGCCTGCTCCACGCGCGCGATCAGTGCGTCAAGCGGCACCTGGGCCCGGCGTGCGGCGACTTCTTCGGCCTTGCGGGCCAGGATGGTATCGAGGATGTCGCTCATGTCATTGGGGTCCTGGAGGCCGGCCATTATCGACCAGCCCCGCTGAATTCGGAAAACGCGGGCTCAGACGGCCCCGCGGATGCGGCGGGTGGCGGCGACGTACTGCTCCATCCGCGAGCGCGCACTGCCATCGGCCAGCACCGCACGGGCACGGGCCAGACCATCGGCGATGCTGTCGGCGACACCGGCCACGTACAGCGCGGCGCCGGCATTGAGCGCCACGATGTCGAGCGCCGGGCCGGGCTGGTTGTCGAGCACGCCACGCAGCATCGCGATGGATTCTTCCGGACCGCCGACCTTGAGGTTGCGGCTGGCCGACATCGCGATACCGAAATCTTCCGGATGGATCTCGTACTCGCGCACCTTGCCGTCGCGCAGTTCGCCCACCAGTGTCCCGGCGCCGAGCGAGATCTCATCCATGTTGTCGCGGCCCCACACCACCAGCGCGCGCTCGGCCCCGAGTTCGCGCAGCACGCGCGCCTGGATGCCGACCAGATCCGAATGGAACACGCCCATCAACACGTTGGTCGCACCGACCGGATTGGTCAGCGGGCCGAGGATGTTGAAGATCGTCCGCACGCCCATCTCGCGTCGCACCGGTGCGACGACCTTCATCGCCGGGTGGTGCATCGGCGCGAACATGAAGCCGATGCCGGTCTCGGTGATCGCGCGCGCGACCTCCTCCGGCTGCAGATCGATGATCGCGCCCAGCGCCTCGACTGCATCGGCACTGCCGGACTTGGAGGAAACACTGCGGTTGCCATGCTTGGCCACCTTGGCCCCGGCCGCAGACACCACGAACATCGCGCAGGTGGAAATGTTGAAGGTGTGCGAACCATCCCCACCGGTGCCGACGATATCCACCAGATGCGTCTTGTCCTCCACCGGTACCGCGAGGGCGAGCTCGCGCATCACGGTGGCGGCACCGGCGATTTCGCCGATGGTTTCCTTCTTGACCCGCAGGCCGGTCAGGATCGCGGCGGTCATCACCGGCGACACGTCACCGCGCATGATCTGCCGCATCAGGTCGACCATTTCGTCGAAGAAGATCTCGCGGTGCTCGATGGTGCGCTGCAGGGCTTCCTGGGGGGAGAAGGTCATGCGGGGTCCTTTGTGGTGCAGGTGCGGCGCGCTCAGCGCTGCAGGAAATTCTTCAGCAGGGCGTGGCCATGCTCGGTGAGGATCGACTCGGGGTGGAACTGCACGCCCTCGACCGGATGTTCGCGATGGCGCAGGCCCATGATCTCTTCGATCGAGCCGTCCTCGTTCTCGGTCCAGGCGGTCATTTCCAGGCAGGCCGGCAGCGTGGTCTTGTCGACCACCAGCGAGTGGTAGCGCGTGGCCTGGTAGCGGTCCGGCAGGCCGGCGAACACGCCCTTGCCTTCATGCCGGATCGGCGAGGTCTTGCCGTGCATGATGTTGGTGGCGCGGATGACGTCACCGCCATACACCTGGCCGATGCTCTGGTGGCCCAGGCACACGCCCAGGATCGGCGTGGTCGGGCCGAGCCGGCGGATCAGCTCCAGCGACACGCCCGCTTCGTTCGGCGTGCACGGGCCGGGCGAAATCACGATGCGCTCGGGCGCGAGCGCGGCGATTTCATCGACGCTCAACGCGTCGTTGCGCACCACCTTGACCTCGGCGCCCAGCGTCTGCAGGTACTGCACGAGGTTGTAGGTGAAGCTGTCGTAGTTGTCGAGCATCAACAACATGGTCAGGGTCCGTCTTGAATGGGGAAGTGGCGTGCACGCAACCGTGCACGTGTCAGGCCGTTCGGCAGCAGTGCGTTACAGGCCCTTGGCCGCCTGCGCGACCGCACGGAACAGCGCGCGGCCCTTGTTCATCGTCTCGTCCCATTCCTTGCCGGGGTCGGAGTCGTACACGATGCCGGCGCCGGCCTGCACGTGCAGGCGACCGTCCTTGATCACCGCGGTGCGGATCGCGATCGCGGTATCGGCATCGCCATGCCAGCCGATGTAGCCGATGCTGCCGGCGTAGACGTTGCGCTTGATCGGCTCCAGCTCGCGGATCACTTCCAGCGCGCGGATCTTCGGCGCGCCGCTGACGGTGCCGGCCGGGAACGTCGCACGCAGCACGTCGGCATAGCTCAGGCCCGGCTGCAGCTGCCCGGTGACCTCGCTGACGATGTGCATGACATGGCTGTAGCGCTCGATCACGAACTGCTCGCCCACTTCCACCGTGCCGGCCTTGGACACGCGGCCGGCATCATTGCGGCCGAGATCGATCAGCATCAGATGCTCGGCACGTTCCTTGGGATCGGCCAGCAGTTCCACTTCCAGTGCGTTGTCTTCCTCCACCGTCGCGCCGCGCGGGCGGGTGCCGGCGATCGGACGCACGGTGACTTCCCCGTCCTGCAGCCGCACCAGGATTTCCGGCGAGGAGCCGACCACCTGCACGTCGCCGGTATCGAGGAAATACATGTACGGCGAGGGATTGAGCGCACGCAGCGCGCGGTACACATCCACCGGGCGCGCCTTGAACGGCACGCTCAGGCGCTGGCTCAGCACCACCTGGAAGATGTCGCCGGCGCGGATGTATTCCTTGGATTTGTCGACCGCGGCAATGAAGCCTTCGCGGGTGAAGCCGGAGACGAAATCGTTCTCGTCCAGCACGTCGCGCGTGATCGGCGCGGGGTAGCCGGCGCCGGGGGCGCGCAATGTGGCGACCAGCGCATCCAGCTTGGCCTGGGCGTGGTCCCACGCCCCGGGCTGACCCGGGTCGGCGTGCACGATCAGGTACAGGCGGCCCTTGAGATTGTCGAATACCGCCAGTTCTTCGGAGTGCAGCAGCAGAATGTCCGGCGTGCCCAACTCATCGCGGCCACGCGGCGGGGCCAGGCGCGGTTCGATATAACCGATGCACTCAAAGCCAAACCAGCCGACCAGGCCGCCGGTGAAACCCGGCAGACCGGCCAGTTTCGGCACCGAGTGGGCGCTGCGCAGCGCCTCGACCTCGGTGAACGGGTCGGCGACCTCGCGGGTTTCCACCACGGTGCCGGACTCGCTGATGGTCAGGGTATGGCCGTGGAAGGCATATACCCGGCGTGCCGGCAGGCCGATGATGGAATAGCGCCCGAAGCGTTCGCCGCCCTCGACCGATTCAAACAGATAGGTATGCGGGCCGTCGGCGAGCTTCAGATAGACCGACAGCGGCGTGTCCAGGTCGGACAGCACTTCACGGACGACGGGGATGCGGGTGTGGCCTTCAGCGGCCTGCTGCTGGAACTGCTCGAGCGTAATCAAGACGACTTTCCTTCCGGGAAACGGCGGTGGCGGGACGGACGACGGCAACAGGCCACCATCGCCACCAACGGCGAGCGGAAGAAAGGGTATGCGGGGTCGTCAGAATGGACACCCGGCGACTGTACCGCAGCCCGGCGCGGGGGGGAACCCCGTCCCGCGCCGCAGGCAGGCACGCCAGCCCCCGACGCGGCGCCCGCACTGGCGCCTCCAGCGTCAGTACAGGGGCATCGGCCGCTCGGCGGCCAACATACCGTTCAGGGTATCCAGCATCCTGACGAGGTCCACCTGCCGATGCAGACGGGTCTTCTCGAAAATGCTCTGCAGGCGGGTCCGCGCGCTTCCGACACCGATGCCGCAGATCGTGGCGGCGGCCGACAGCTCGCCTTGGTGATGCAGCGCCACGGCCAGGGTGGCTTCGGCCGGGGTCAGGCCGAAAAGCTCGCGCAGGGTGGTGGACAGCCCGGCAGACGAACGGCGCACGAGCGTGTTGACCGTCATGACAAAGCGGGCGGTACCGGTGCCGGGGATGTACTTTCCGTAAGGCCTGAGCGACGCGAAGCCTGCCAGTAGCCCATCGACATCATGCAGGGCGACGATATCCTCCCCGGGGTCCTGCGCCGGACCGCCCCGCAGCGCCAGGCGCCGGACCAGGGCATTCCAGCCTGCACGCGAGGCCGGATGTACCGGCTCCAATGCCGCCTTGCGGCGCACACGCAGGACACGACCCAGCAGCATCTCCTCCCCCCCGGCATTCACCGACACCGGCCGCAGGTTCTCATCGAGAAGCAACAGGGCCAACGTCCCTGCCTGGCGCCACGCGTCCTGCAGTGACTGGCGCAACTCGAAGGCGTTGACGAAGTGCGGTGCCAACGCTTCGCAGAGTGCCACCTCACGTGCATCGAAATCGCCCCGCCGCTCGGTTCCCACGAAGGTCAACATGGTGACCTGATCCGGCTTGCGCGAGGCACATAGCGCCACCGAGCGCAGCGTGTCGATCTGGCGCAGGAAATCCAGGTAATACCGCGTTCCGCGCATCTCCTCCAGCGTGGCCACCCGGTCGCTGACGATGACACTGCCAGCCCGCATCGTAGGCGCGGCCCGGTTGAACCAGAGGTTGTCCACCGAATACAGCGTGTCTTCGTTGAAGCGCTCCACCGTACGCGGGTCCGCCATCGCACCGGCCGCAACCAGCGCCACGTGACGCCCACCCTGCACGTCCCGCAGGGTCACGCTGCCCGAGTGGCAACCAACCGCGCGCCCGAGCCGTTCAACGAATGACTGCATCCGCTCGGGATCGGTGACCCCGGCGTACAGCTCCTCCATAAGCTCCGCTTTCACAACCACCTCCTGTGTTGTTCGTCAAGTCATGTTCACGACCTGCGTCGCTGCGCCTCTGGACGCAGATTTGCCGCCATCCCATCACCACGTCAAGGACGCCATGGCCCTCTCCGCACTGCAATCACTTTCCACCGCACTCACCCTGTCCCTGCTGCTTGTCGCCTGCAACGGCAAAGACGATGCAGCACCCCCGAGCGCCGATAACGACAGCAACACCCCTGCGGCCGAGGGTCAGGCAAGCGCAGATAAAACGGCACGCACCCCGCTTCCCCAAGCCGACCTGGCCAAGCCGCTGACTGAGTATCGCAAGTTGGATAGCGGCCAACAGGTGATGTTTCTTTATGCCGCCACGTCCAAGCTGCCGACGGATTTCGACACGATGGCCAGCCTCGCCTCGCAGGAATACCGCGGCACGGCCGATACCTTCCGCCGCAAGGACCTGATGGTGGCGCTTCGCCCGCAGCTCGAACAGGGCATCGCAGACGCGGGCCGCTCGCCGTATTTCTGGAGCGAACTGGAGGATGCCGACCTGCAGGCCTATGACTTCGAGCGGAAGGGCTTCCCGGTCGGCGAATTCAACGGCGGCAAGTATCGCTACTTCATGGACATTCCGGAGTACACCTACACCTGGGGCAACTCTGCGCAGGTTCAGCTCGCCCCGGTCGCTGACGAAGCGGTTGCCCGCGAGCTTGAAGGGCTTCGTAGCCGATGGAACAGCAAACCCCGGCTGCGGACCTACTTCTTCGTCCAGTCTGTGGATCTGAACCAGCGACGCCTCAATGCGTACGTCACGCACGTCCAGCTTCTGGACCGCAGCGGACGCGTCCTGGCGTCCTACTCGCCCGATCCGGCGGTGGCAGCGCAGCCAGCGGAAGAGGATCCGTGCGTTTCGCCGGAGGACTGCGCACGGCGTGCTTTGGGCAGCTGATCGTTTCGGAATCCACAGGGGAATCATCCATGAATCAACTCAATGAAAGCGACGTCCAGAACGCGCTGCAGCAGCGCCTCGTGCGCGAGGAAGCCGGGCGTCGCGCAACCGAAGGCCTGATGCGCACGGCCAGGACGCTGCGATGGATCGGCTGGGTCTGCGCTCTGGTGCCGATCATCGGCATCGTCGGGGTGGTGCTGTTCCTGCTCAGCACGATCCTGTGTTTCGCCTATGCGCAAAGCAAGGGGAACCCCGATGGCATCAAGCAGTTGTTGATCACCTTGGCCAGCCTGTTCGCTGCGGGCATCGTCTGGGTGCTGGTCAATCTCACCGTGCTCGGCCTGTTTGGCGCAGCCATGTCCATGCATTGAGGATCTGCACATGAACGGAATCACCTTGAAGCAGTCGCTGCTGTCGGCCGCTGCCGCGGCAGCATTGCTGGCCGGTCAGGCCGTGCCTGCCCACGCACAATCCGCCGACGCGCTCCGTCGTGAGAACGCACAGCTGCGTGCCCAGCTGGAAGCGTTGAACCAACGCTGCGGCGTGCCGGCGCCCGACGACACCGGCGCACTGGAGCGATTTGGCGATATCGAAGCGCGTCTGGATTCGATCCGGGCGGGTGAGCGGGGACGCGGCACCATGCAGGTCACGGTAACCATGACGTTGCGCAACGTGTCATCGCAGCCAATGGTATTGAACTACGAACACGGCAGCTTCAACGCGACCGACAGCAATGGCTATGGCTATCGCCTTTTTGGCGGCCAGGGCAAGCACAACGTAAAAGGCATCCCTATCGCCTCCGGCAACCAGGTCGACCCAAGCTTCACCTTGTTGCCGGGTCGATCAAGCCCGGTGACGTTCATCGCGCAGAGAGTCATGAGCGAAGGGCAGACGGTGGGTAACCGCTTTGACATCAGCTCCTCCTTCGGCCAGTACCAGGACCTGGGCCAGGGACGACTGCGACGGATGCAGACATTCCCCGTTTCCTTCAAGGATCGCTCAGTCACGTCGGGCGGCATCGCGACGGGTCTCGGCGGGCGCACCGATCAGACGGTTGAGAACGCGGCCGGCAGGTTGTTGGATCGCCTGTTGAAGTGAGCCGGGCCCGGCAGGCGCCACCACGCGCCAGCCGTATGCAGAACGGCCGCTGCGACTCAGGCTCTGGACAGCAGCGGGCTGTCCAGCGCCACATGCAGGTTCACCCGCCCCGGCACGCAGTCGATGCGGAAGTGCCGGGCCTGGACCGGCTCGCCATCCAGATTGAGCGTCAGCGGCACCTCGGCCTCGATCTCCACCCACGGCGCCTGCACACGTTCGGCCACCTGCTCCAGCGCGCCGCGCTTGCCGCCCTTGACCAACGCGGCAAAGGTCGAGGCGACCTCCCCGCTCAGCTCGGGGATCACCGTGATATCGAGCAGACCGTCATCAATCAGAGCCTCCGGGCACAGTACCTGCCCGCCGCCGGCCTGGCGGCCGTTGCCGATGCCCAGCGCGATGAAACCACCGGCCCACTCGAACCCCGGCGCCCGGACCCGCGCCTGGATCGGATCGATCCGGCCCAGCCGCGATACCCCGGTGACCAGGTAGGCCAGGCCGCCGAGCACTTTCTTCAAGCCCTCATCGGTCTCCACCGTGACCTCGGTGCCGAAGCCGCCACTGGCCACGTTCGCGCACCACCACACTTTGCCATCGGCATCGATGCGCAGCAGATCGACCGGGCGTGTGGACGCCTGCGCGATCAGCTCCAGCGCCGCCAGCGGTTCATTGGGAATCTCCGCCGCGGTGGCGAAATCGTTGGCCGTGCCCAGCGGCAGCAGCCCCAGCGAGGGCAATGCATCGGCGGCCTCTTCCCGGTGCGCCAGTGTCTCGGCCACCTCACTGAGGGTGCCATCACCGCCGGCCGCAATGATTGTATCGACCCCATGCGCGATCGCCTCGGCCACATAGCGCTCGGCGTCGCCCGATTCCCAGGTCACCCGTACCTCCAGCTGCACGCCGCGCTCACGCAGCGCCGCGACCGCCTCGCGCACATCCTCATTGCCGGTGGCCTTGCCGTTGAGGATCAAACGCCAATGGGGACGGCTCATGCGGTACTTCCAGGGAGTGGGGAAGCGAAGGCTAGCAGCGGACGGCGTGGCCGCCGGTGAACGTCATCAAAGCGTCACCGATCCCCCGGAGAATGGAAGGCCATAGCAAGGAAGATGGATGGAGGCAGGATCAGCCTCCCGCTATTCCCAGGGCCGCATCAGCAATGGTGCGGTCTTTTTTTTGACCCGCCAGAAGCGCAGCCGACCAACGGTCGGCACTACCGGGCTGGGTTGGCTGCGGCAGCCGACCAACGGTCGGCTCTACGGGTGCTCAGCCTTCGGCGAAGGTCCGCAACGCCTCGCCTTCCATCCGGTACACCGTCCACTCGCTTTGCGGCTTCGCACCGGCGGCCTGGTAGAACTGGATCGCCGGTGCATTCCAGTCCAGCACAGACCACTCGAACCGGCCGCAGCCTTCGGCCACCGCGATCCGTGCGATGTGCTGCAGCAGCGCCTTGCCGGCACCGCTGCCGCGGCGCTCCGGGCTGACGTACAGATCTTCCAGGTAGATCCCGTTGCGGCCCAGCCACGTCGAGTAGTTGTAGAAATACACCGCATACCCGATCGCCACGCCATCGGCTTCGCAGATCAGCGCATGCGCCTTCGCCGCCGGTCCGAACAGGCTCGCGCGGATGCCCGCTTCGTCGGTCTGCACCGACGACTCGGCCTTCTCGTAGATCGCCAACTCGCGGATGAAACGCAGGATCAGCGCCGCATCCTCGGCGGTGGCCACGCGGATGGTCACGGCAGCCACCGGTTCCATGGCTCAGCCCCGCGCCGCGGCGACGTTGCCGCGCATCTGCGCGATGATGTCCTGGTAGCTGGTCTTCGCATTGAAGATCGCCGAGCCGGCCACGAAGGCATCGGCACCGGCGGCGGCGATCGCCCCGATGTTGTCGGCCTTCACCCCACCGTCGATCTCCAGGCGGATGTCCTTGCCACTGGCATCGATCTTCTTGCGGATCGCGCGCACCTTGTCCAGCGCCGACGGAATGAACGCCTGGCCGCCGAAACCCGGATTGACCGACATCACCAGCACCAGGTCCAGGTCATCGAGCACCCAGTCCAGGATGTCCACCGGCGTGGCCGGATTGAGCACCACGCCCGGCTTGCAGCCCAGCGAACGGATCAGCTGGATCGTGCGGTGCACGTGGCGGCTCGCCTCCGGATGGAAGCTGATGTAGGTCGCGCCGGCCTCGGCGAAATCCGGAATGATCCGGTCCACCGGCTCCACCATCAGATGCACGTCGATCGGTGCGGTCACACCGTGCTTGCGCAGCGCCTGGCAGACCAGCGGGCCGATGGTCAGATTCGGCACGTAATGGTTGTCCATCACATCGAAATGCACCCAGTCGGCGCCGGCCGCGAGCACGTTGTCCACTTCCTCACCCAGGCGGGCGAAATCGGCGGACAGGATGGAGGGGGCAATGATGCAGTTGGACATGGCCGGGGCCTTCGGGAGGTGGAAAGGGGGCGCCGCGCGGACTCAGCGCTTGCGCAGGGTCTTGATGCGGTCGTAGGCGGCATTGAGCTGGCGCGACTTGCGCTCGGCCTGCTGGCGCAGCTCCGGCGCCGCGCCGACCACCTTGTCCGGGTGGTACTGGGACATCAGCCGGCGGTAGGCCAGGTCGATCTCGGCATCGGTCGCCTCGGAGGTCAGCCCCAGCTCGCGGTAGGGGTTTTCCCTGTTCAGCCGGAACCAGTCGGCATCGAAGGCATGCCCCAGCAACAGCCCGACCACGGCACCGAACAGCGGATTGGGCCTGAACAACAAGGCGCCGGCGATGAATCCGAGCAGTTTTCCGTACCAGCGCATGGTGGTCTGGGCAGCCAAGGCGACAAAGGATCCTCATTTTACGTCACAGCGGGCCCAACCCGCTTTACACTAGGCCGCCCGCTGTCTGTGCGGGCCCTCCGGGTCCCCTGGACAGCTGTCATGACGAAGCCTCAGGAGTGCCCGTGCCGACCACGTTGTTGCAATCCGATCTCCCCGGCCTGCCCTTGCGCCATCGCGGCAAGGTGCGTGATGTTTTCGACATTCCGCGCGACCGGCTCCCCGCCGGCACTCCGCCGGGGGACTACCTGCTGATGGTCGCAACCGACCGTCTGTCAGCCTTCGACGTGGTGCTCCCCGATCCGATCCCCGGCAAGGGCGAGATGCTCTGCCAGGTCTCCAACTTCTGGTTCGCCAAGACCGCGCACCTGATGCCCAACCACCTGACCGGCATCGATGTCGCCAGTGTGCTGCCCGAGGGTGTCGATCCGGCCCTGTACGCCAAGCGCGCCGTGGTCACCCGCAAGCTCAAGCCGGTTCCGGTCGAGGCGATCGCCCGCGGCTACCTGATCGGCAGCGGCTGGAAGGACTACCAGCGCACCGGCAAGATCAGCGGCATCGAGCTGCCCGACGGCCTGCGCCAGGCCGAACAGCTGCCCGAACCGATCTTCACCCCCTCGACCAAGGCCGCCGTCGGCGACCACGACGAGAACATCGATTTCGATGCGATGGTGAAGGCGGTCGGTGCGGACCTGGCCGAGCGCGTGCGCGACGCCACCCTGCGCATCTATGCCTTCGCCGCCGATTACGCCCGCGAGCGCGGCATCATTCTGGCCGACACCAAGTTCGAGTTCGGTACCGATGCCGATGGCCGTCTGTACATCATGGACGAGATGCTGACCCCGGATTCCTCGCGCTACTGGCCGGCTGACGAGTACGAGGTGGGCACCAGCCCGCCGAGCTACGACAAGCAGTTCGTCCGCGATTACCTGGAAACGCTGGACTGGGGCAAGACCGCCCCGGGCCCGAGCATCCCGGCCGAGATCATCGAGCGCACCCGGGCCAAGTACGCCGAGGCGCTGCAGCGCCTGGCCGGTATCTCGGTCGACTGATTCGCCTGCGCCCCCGGCCGTGATGGCCGGGGGTCCCGGCCGTAGAGTCGACCGCTGGTCGACTGCCGCGGACGTTGGTGGCCTATCGCGTGCAGCACGAGGGGTATCGTCTGGGTGAGAGCAAGCCGACCAACGGTCGGCTCTACGGGCGGTATGCTCTGCAGATCCTGGGAGGGAACATGGCCACCACCACCGTCGCACGCCCGATCGACCGCTATTTCGCCAGTTATTCCGACGATCACCGCAATGCGCTGAACCAGCGCATCCACGTCGTGGCCGTCCCGGCGATCGCGTGGTCGGTGATTGCCCTGCTGTGGTGCCTGCCGCCGCTGATCACCTGGTTCCAGAACGGGATCTGGGCCGGCCTGGCGATGTTCGCCGCCTGGTGCTTCTATAACCGCCTCTCGCGCACGCTGGGCTACGGCATGCTGGCGTTCTTCTTCGTCAGCGGCTGCGTCTGCCGGCTGCTGGAAGCCGAGATCGGCCTGGTCAACCTGTTCTGGCTGGCCCTGGGGGTCTTCGCCGTGGCCTGGGTCGCGCAGTTCATCGGCCACAAGCATGAAGGCCGCAAGCCGAGCTTCCTGACCGATCTGGTCTACCTGCTGATCGGCCCGCTGTGGGTCCTGGCCAAGCTCTACCGCCGGATGGACTGGCGCTACTGACCGGTTTTTCCTGAACGAGCGAGGACGCTCACCGGCACTCCACGCCGGACCGTCCAGCATCGTCCGCAGTGGCCTTTCGAGCGACGGTCACCGTTCATCTTCGTGCACGCCCACGCGGTCCCGCAGCCCCTGTGACGACTGGTTCCCGAGCCGATTCGACGGGCGCCGGGAGGCCACACTCGGCAAAGTCGCCAGCGGGTCTCCATACGGCGGCCGACGCGCCCGAATGGGGCCACGCGCCGCCCTGAAAAAATGAATCAGCGCACGTTACATGCAATTGAGGGCGTATTCGGGTGTATCGGCAGCAATTGCCTGCCTGTTAGACTGAACGACCTGCTCGTGAATCCCGCATTCCCTGCATGAATCCTAGTCTGCTCCTGCTGCTCGCCCTGCCCTTCCTGATGGCAGTGGCCGTCGCTTCATTCCGCCGCACCTCCCGCTCCACGGCCGCCTGGGTAGCCGCGGCCGCTCCGCTGGGAGGACTGGCGCTGTTGGCGACGATGACCCCGGCCATCATGGACGGCGGGATCGTCCGCAGTTATGGGGAGTGGATACCGCAGATCGGCCTGGCCTTCTCACTGCGCCTGGATGGCCTGGCCTGGATGTTCGCCGGCATGGTGCTGGCGATCGGTGCACTGGTGGTGATGTACGCCCACTACTACCTCAGTGCCCGCGACAGCGCCCACCGCTTCTACTGCTACCTGCTGCTGTTCATGGGCGCCATGCTGGGCATGGTGCTCTCGGGCAACCTGTTGCTGTTGATGGTGTTCTGGGAAATGACCAGCATCAGCTCGTTCCTGCTGATCGGCTTCTGGTCGCATCGCCAGGATGCCCGCGAGGGGGCCCGGATGGCCTTGGTGGTCACCGGCGGCGGCGGTCTGGCCCTGCTCGGCGGCGTGCTGCTGATCGGTCGCATCGTGGGCAGCTTCGAACTGGATGCCGTACTCGCCGCGGGCGATCTGATCCGCGCCAGTTCGCTGTACCCGTATGCCCTGTTCCTGGTCCTGGCCGGCATCTTCACCAAGAGCGCCCAGTTCCCGTTCCACTTCTGGCTGCCGCACGCGATGGCCGCGCCGACCCCGGTCTCGGCCTACCTGCATTCGGCGACGATGGTCAAAGCCGGCGTGTTCCTGCTGGCCCGGTTGCACCCGGCGCTGGCCGGCACCGATCTGTTCTTCTATACGGTCAGCGGCATCGGGGCGATCACGCTGCTGATCGGCGCCTGGAACGCGATCTTCCAGCATGACCTCAAAGGCCTGCTGGCCTATTCGACGATCTCCCATCTGGGCCTGATCACCATGCTGTTCGGCCTGTCCACACCGATGGCGGTGGTGGCCGGCGTGTTCCACATCCTCAACCACGCCACCTTCAAGGCGTCGCTGTTCATGGCTGCGGGCATCATCGACCACGAGACCGGCACCCGTGACATGCGCAAGCTGGGCGGCCTGCGGCGGTTGATGCCGATCACCAGCGCGCTGGCGATCATCGCCTCGCTGGCGATGGCCGGTATTCCGCTGCTCAACGGCTTCCTGTCCAAGGAAATGCTGTTCGCCGAAGCGCTGACCGCGGGCGGTCCGGAAACCATGCGCGTGGTGATGTCGATCGCCGCACTGCTGGCCGGCGTGTTCGGCGTGGCCTACAGCCTGCGCTTCGTGCACGACACCTTCTTCGGCAAAGGCCCGCATGATCTGGACCGCGTCCCGCATGAGCCGCCGCGCTTCATGAAGGTGCCCGTCGAGATCCTGGTCGTGGTCTGCGTGGCCGTCGGCGTCGCCCCGGCGATCACCATCGCCCCGGTGCTGCACGCGGCCGCCTCCTCGATCCTCGGCGCGGCGATGCCGGCCTACAGCCTCTCGGTCTGGCATGGCTTCAACACCCCGTTGATGATGAGCATCGCCGGCGTCATTGGCGGTATCGCGCTGTACTTCGGGCTGCGCCGCCTGATCAACCTGCATGCGGTGGTCAGCCGCAGCATCGGCCGCAACCTGTTCCACAAGCAGCTGGACCTGGTGTTCGGCTTCGCCCACCGGCTCACCCAGGGCCTGGCCAACGGCAGCCTGCAGCGCATGCTGATGGCGCTGGTGGTGGTGGCGATCATCGTCGCCGCCGCACCGTTCGTGGCCAATCCGGCGTCGCCCAACTGGCCCTCGCCGCAGCCGATCCCACTGCTGGGCTGGGCGCTGTGGCTGGTGATGATGGCCTGCGCGCTGGGCGCACTGTTCGTCTACCGGCAGCGCCTGCTGGCGGTGCTGGTGGTCGGCGGTGTCGGCCTGATGGTCTCGCTGACCTTCGTGTTCCTCTCCGCGCCCGATCTGGCCCTGACCCAGCTGCTGGTGGAGATGGTCACCCTGGTGCTGATGCTGCTGGGCATGAACTACCTGCCGATCCAGTCGCCCCCGGAGAAGTCGGTCTGGCGCAAGCGGCGCGATGCGGTGATCGCGATCGTCGCCGGCGGCGGCCTGGCCGCGATGGCCTACACCGCCATGACGTTGCCGCCGAACACCATGGCCGGCGAGCTGCTGGCGCGTGCGCTGCCGGAGGCGTATGGGCAGAACGTGGTCAACGTGATCCTGGTCGACTTCCGTGGCTTTGATACCTTCGGTGAGATCACCGTGTTCGGCATCGCCGCGCTGGTGGTGCACGCCATGCTGCGCCGCTCGCGGATGGCGCCGGAACAGATCATGCCCGGCCCGCCGATCAAGCTGCCGGTGCCGGCCGATCTGGCCCAGATCATGTTCCCGCTCACCCTGACCGTCTCGATCTTCCTGTTCCTGCGCGGCCACAACGCGCCCGGCGGCGGCTTCATCGCCGGCCTGGTGCTGGCCGTGCCGCTGCTGATCCAGTACGTCATCCAGGGCACCACCTCGGTGGAATCGCGCTTCGGCTTCGATTACATCCGCTGCATCGGTGCCGGTCTGCTGATCGCCATCCTCAGTGGCTGCGCGTCGATGCTGTTCGGCGTGCCGTTCCTGACCAGCGGCCATCTGGACCTGCACATTCCGCTGATCGGCGAGGTACCGCTGGCCAGTGCGATCGGCTTCGATACCGGCGTGTACCTGGTGGTGTTCGGCGGCGTGATGCTGATGCTCTCGATGATGGGCACGATCAAGCCCTCGCGCACCCGCAATGCCCGTAAAGGCGAAATCGATCCCAACCGCCGTTCGGCAAAAACCGGGGAGATGCACTGATGGAACTGGCTCTGGCAAGCGCCATCGGCGTACTGAGCGCGATCGGCATCTACCTGTTGCTGCGCGCGCGCAGCTTCGATGTGATCCTCGGCATGACCTTCCTGTCGTATGCGACCAACCTGCTGATCTTTGCCGGCGGTCGGCTGGTGCAGGGCAAGGCACCGGTGCTGCGTGAGGGCATCGACAGCGACCTGGGCAACTACACCGATCCGCTGCCGCAGGCGCTGGTGTTGACCGCCATCGTGATCGCCTTCGCGATGACGGCAGTCAGCATCGTGCTGGCGATGCGCAGCCGCAGCGACAACCACAGCGACCACGTGGACGCGCACGAAGAAGAAGAGCTGCCTGCCGATACCGCGCCGGGCCGGGAGGGCGGCGCATGAATCATGCGGTGATCCTGCCCATCCTGATTCCACTGTTCGGCGCGGCCTGCTCGCTGTTCGTCGAGCATCGCCGCTACGGGCCGAAGGTGCAGCGCACGGTGGCGTGGACCACGCTGACCGCGCTCGCCGCGGCCGTCGCGCTGCTGTTCGCGCAGACCGCTGACGGCAGCATCGCGGTGTACCTGCTGGGTGACTGGCCCTCGCGCCTGGGCATCGCGCTGGTGGCCGACCGCCTCTCGGCATGGATGCTGGTGACCACGCTGCTGCTGGCCATCCCCTGCCTGCTGCACGCCTGCTCGGGCTGGGACCGGCGCGCGCCGCACTTCCATGCGTTGTTCCAGTTCCAGCTGGTCGGCCTCAACGGCGCGTTCCTGACCGGCGATATCTTCAATCTGTTCGTGTTCTTCGAGGTGATGCTGATCGCCTCCTATGGCCTGCTGCTCAGCGGCGGGCGCGGCCTGCGCATGCGCATCGGCCTGCACTACGTGGTGTTCAACGTCACCGCCTCGACCCTGTTCCTGATCGCACTCGGCCTGCTGTACGCCTCGCTGGGCTCGCTCAACATGGCCGAACTGTCCCAGCGCATCGCTGAAGTGCCGGCCTCGCACCTGACCCTGGTCAAAGCGACCATGGGGCTGTTGCTGCTGGTGTTCTGCAGCAAGGCCGCGCTGATGCCGCTGTATCTGTGGCTGCCCGAAGCGTATGCGCGTGCGCCGGCGGCGGTGGCGGCGCTGTTCGCGATCATGACCAAGGTCGGCCTGTACGCGGTGTTGCGGGTCAGCACGCTGTGGTTCGGCGAGGGTGCCGGACCGATGGCCGGCTACGGCAGCCAGTGGCTGCTCTGGGCCGGTGTGGCCACCCTCGTGCTGGGCGGCCTGGGCGTGCTCGCTGCGGCACGCCTGCGCGTGCTGATCTCCTACCTGGTGGTGGTCTCGGCGGCGACGCTGTTCATCGCCTTCTCGGTGCGTACGCCCGAAGTGCTCTCGGCCGGCCTCTACTACCTGCCGCACAGCACCTTCGTGGCCGCCGCGCTGTTCCTCATTGCCGATCTGATCCGCCGCCGCCGCGGCGGTGCCAGCGATCGCAAGGAAGTCATCGCGCCGATGCCGGGCAAGGAAACGCCTGCGGTGCTGTTCCTGATCGGTGCGGTGTCGGTCGCGGGCCTGCCGCCGCTGTCCGGCTTCCTGGCCAAGGCTGCGCTGCTGGCCGGGATGCCCGCGCAGTACACCTGGGCGGTGTGGGCCGCCGTGCTGGGCAGCAGCCTGATGGTCATCGTCGGCCTGACCCGCGGCGGCATCCGCCTGTTCTGGCGCGTGCCGGTGGTCGAAGAAGGCGCACCCAAGCCGCGCAAGGCACCGACGCGCACCGTGGAATTGTTCGCCGCCGCGCTGCTGCTCAGCTATGGCATCGCGATGAGCGTGTTCGCCGGCCCGCTGATGCAGCACACCGATGCGATGGCCACCCAGCTGCTGCAGCCCCAGGACTACGTGGGTGAACTGCGCGCCACAACGCCGGAGATCCGCCAGCCATGACCGGCAAGCCTTCCCTGTACAAGCGCATCCTGCCCTCGCCCTCGCTGAGCGTGATGGTGGTGGCGTTCTGGCTGTTGATGTCCGACAGCTTCACCCTGGGCCAGTTCGTGCTCGGCATGATCCTGGGCGTGGTGGTGCCGCTGTTCGCCGCCCGGCTGGACCGCGAGTTCGCGCGGATCGGCTCGCTCAAGCCCCTCCCCAAGCTGTTGTTCGTGACCCTGTGGGACATCCTGATCTCCAACATCCGGGTCGCGATCCAGGTGCTGGGGCCGGAGCGCCGCATCCACCCCGGCTTCATCTGGCTGCCGCTGGATATCGCCAACATCCACGGCATCGCCGCGTTGACCAGCATGATCACGTTGACCCCGGGCACGGTGTCGGCGGCCTTGTCCGATGACCGCAGGTATCTGCTGGTGCACGTGCTGCATCTGGATGATCCGGATGCGCTGATCCGGCAGATCAAATCCCGCTACGAAGCCCCGCTGATGGAGATCTTCCCATGACCGGATACATGTTCATCCAGACCACGATGGTGGTGTGCATGCACGTGGTCGGCCTGGCCATGCTGCTGGCCACCTGGCGCCTGCTGCGCGGCCCCACCGTGCCCGATCGCATCCTTGCGCTGGACACCTTGTCGGTGACGGCCATCGCTGAACTCATGTTGTTCGGCATGTACCTCAACTCGGCGGTGTACTTCGAAGCGGCGCTGATCATCGCCATGCTCGGCTTCGGCAGCACGGTGGTGCTGAGCAAGTTCGTGCTGCGCCGGGACATCGTCGAATGATCACCTTCATCCAGATCGTGCTGTCGATCCTGCTGCTGTTCGGCTGCTTCTTCATCCTGGTCGGCGCGCTCGGCCTGGTGAAGCTCTCGACCTTCTTCAAGCGCCTGCACGCCCCGACCAAGGCCAGCACGCTGGGCGTGGGCTGCGTGCTGGTCGGCTCGGTCTGTTACCACATCTTCCTCGGCGAAGACCCGCAGCCGCGCGAACTGCTGATCACCGTGTTCCTGTTCATCACCGCACCGATCAGTGCGCACATGATGGCCAAGGCCGCGTTGTCGCTGCTGATGGAAACCCGGCCGGACCTGCCGGGCCACAAGACCGCCAAGGAAGAACAGCTGCCACCGCCGGAGCCGCGCCACGCAGACGACGGCGATGACGCAAAGGCGCCCATTTCAAGGGACAGCCGGTAGAGCCGACCGTTGGTCGGCTGCATGCATCGTGGCAGACGGCAGCCGACCAACGGTCGGCTCTACGCATTTCGACGGTCAGCCGCCCCAGACCAGCGCCAGCTCCAGCGCGATCCAGCCGACGAAGGCCACCACCAGCACCGCGCCCTCACGCCGGCTGATCGTCAGATCACCGCGCAGCATCGGGTAGAGCACCAGCACGAAGGCGATCGCCGCCGGCAGCTCCAGTTTCACGAACGATTCGGGCAGCGCCAGCGGACGCAATGCGGCCATGCCGCCGACCACCACCAGCAGGTTGAACAGGCTCGAGCCGATCACATGGCCCAGCACCATGTCGCCCTGGCCACGCCGGGCGGCGGCAATGGCCGCCGCCACTTCGGGCAACGCGGTGCCGATCGCCACCGGCAGCAGGCCGACCAGCAACGGTGACCAGCCCAGCCCGGCGCCAAACACCGGCGCGGCCTGCACGATCCAGCGCGCGCCGAAATACAGGCACACCGCCGCGAACAGCAGCCGCAGGAGGTTGAGGAACAGTCCCGTGCGGGTCATGGCGTAGCCGGCGATGCCCTCACGCACCGGCTCGACTTCCAGCCGCGCGCGGCGCAGCAGGAACACCAGCAGGCCGACAAAGGCGAGCAGCAGCACGGCCCCTTCCCAGCGTGCGATCACGCCATCCAGGCCGAACAGGATCAGCAGCGCACTGGCGGCGGCCAGGCAGACCAGCAACGGTGACAGCAGGCGCGCACGGACCAGCAGCGGCGCAGCAAGCGCCGCCAGGCCCAGGGTCAGGCCGACGTTGACGATGTTGCTGCCCACCGCGTTGCCGAGCGCGAGTTCTTCCGCGCCGACCACGAAGGCACGGGCGTTGACCACCAGCTCCGGCAGCGAGGTGCCGAAGGCCACCAGCAGCAGCCCGGCCACGAACGGCGACGCGCCGAAGCGCTGGGCCAGACCCGAGGCGGCCCGGACGATGGCGTCGCCGCCCAGTGCCAACAGCACCAGGCCCAGCACGAACCAAACAGTGGCAGCAATCATCTGGTGCTCCCCGGTGACAGATGTGGGCCGATTCTAGGGCCAGCCCACGCCAAACAGTGAAGGCCCGCCCCGGCCCTGTGGCCGGCGCGGTGCCGATGGCTCAGGAGCAGCCTTCCACGTAATCGACCTGCGGGGTCTTGCCGACCCGCCATGCGGTCACATTGCCATCGCCGTTGATCTCGAAGTTGACCAGCGCGCCGCCCTCGGTCGCCGGGCGCACGCGCAGGTTGTGGCCGTGCTCGTCGTACTTGTGTGGGGTCAGGTCGCCGCGATCCGGGTACAGCGTCTGCAGCTGGCCGAGCGACATGCCGACCTTGCCGCCACCGGGGGCGACGATGCGGTCGTTGCGCACGTCGTACCGGACCAGACGCTTGCCTTCGATCATGAAGATCACGTCCTCGGCCTGCGCGCCTTCCGGCCGCAGCGCATGGCAGTAGTCGTCAGCGACGTCGCCCTGCAGGGGTGTCTTCCAGGCCGCCCGGACCTCGTCCAAGGTGCTGCCCAGCGCCAACGGGCCGTAGCCATCCAGGCGTGCCGGACCCTGCGTCACCGTGCCCGGGGCCGCCGTGGCAGGCGCTGCCGGCGCGGTGTCCGCCGCCGGTGCAGGCACGGCCGCCTCGGCATCGGCCGACGGCGTCTCCGGCGTGCGCTCGCACGCGGCCAAGGCCAGCACCATCCCCACTGCCATCACGCTTCCCAGCTGTCTCATGCCTGCATCCTCCCGGTGAATGGGCGCAGCCTAGCGCGAGCGCCGTGTGGGCGGCATGCACAGTGTCGCTGTCATCCGCGTTTCACCTGCCGCGTTCAGGCTCGGCCTGCACCGCATCGACCCCGCCCCCATGCAACCGCAGAAGACCGACCTCGCCCGCACCGCTTTGCAGGCCCACCGCGCGCCCTTGGACATGCGCCAGCGCCGGCTGTTGATCCTGTGCGACGGCCAGCGCGACCTGGTCCAGCTCGGCCAGCTGGTGGGCCCGGAAACCCCGGCGATGGTGATCCAGCTGATCCAGCGCGGGTATCTGGTGTCGAGTGGGGTCGCGGAGGTCGCCGTTGTCGCACCCGCCGCACCCGCACCTGCGGTGACACCGACCGCGGTGCCGGTGCCCGTGACCGAACGCCGCCGCTCGCTGGTGGCCGCCCGCATTTATCTGCTGGACATCCTGGAACTGCAGCGTCATCCGCAGGCGGCAGCGCTGTTCCACACCCTGCAGCAATCGCGCAGCGACGAGACGGTCATGGCCGCGCTGCAGGCCGCACTGGATGCGCTGCCGGGCCTGACCTCCACCGGCTACGCCGAGCGGGTGCGGCAGCGGTTGCTGGAGGTGCTGCCGAAGGAGCATGCCGAGCGCTTCCAGATCGCGCTGGTTTGAGCCTGCGTCAGCCCGAGAAATTCGCCTTCAATCCCTGCCAGCAGTGCTGGTACCCGCGCTGGCGGTGCGTCGCGTCCATCGCCTGGGCGGTGGGGCGGATCACGCCGCGGGTTTCGAACATGAAGGCCATGGTGTCCTTGATCACGTCCGGCCTGCTCAGGTCGGCGGCGGAGGCCTTCTCGAAGGTCGCCGCATCCGGGCCGTGGCCGCTCATGCAGTTGTGCAGCGAGGCACCGCCGGGCACGAAACCTTCGGCCTTCGCATCGTAGGCGCCGTGGATCAGGCCCATGAATTCGCTGGCGATGTTGCGGTGGAACCATGGCGGGCGGAACGTGTTCTGCGCGACCAGCCAGCGCGGCGGGAAGATCGCGAAGTCCATGTTGCTGGTCCCCGGCGTGTCGCTGGGCGAATGCAGCACGAGGAAGATCGAGGGATCGGGATGATCGTGGCTGATCGAGCCGATCGTGTTGAAGCGGCGCAGATCGTAGCGGTAAGGCGCGTAGTTGCCGTGCCAGGCGACCACGTCCAGCGGCGAATGATCGATATCCGCACGCCACAGCTGGCCCTCGAATTTGGCAATCAGTTCGAACGCGCCGTCGATATTCTCGAACGCTGCATGGGGCGTTTCGAAGTCGCGCGGATTGGCCAGGCCATTGGACCCGATCGGGCCCAGGTCGGGCAGCTTCAGCAGCGCGCCGAAGTTCTCGCAGACGTAGCCACGTGAGTCGCCGTCAGGCAGTTCGACACGGAAGCGCACACCGCGCGGGATCACCGCGATCTGCTGCGGCTCGATCTCGATCACGCCCATTTCGGTGAGCAGGCGCAGGCGGCCCAGCTGCGGGACGATCAGCAGCTCGCCATCAGCGTTGTAGAAATAGCGGCCCTGCATGTCGCGGTTGGCGGCGTACAGGTGGATGCCCACGCCAGCGTGGGCGTCGGGCGAGCCGTTGCCGCCCATGGTGTACAGCCCCTCGATGAAATCGGTGGGCGTGCTGGGCAGCGGCAACGGATCCCAGCGCAACTGGTTGGGCGAGACCGGGCCCTGCGCGACGTCGCCGTGCAGGTGCGGCTGGATAAAGGGGGTGAATTCGCCGTGGGTCACCGCGGGGCGGATGCGGTACACCCAGCTGCGGCGATTGCTGCCGCGCGGCGCGGTGAACGCGGTGCCGGACAGCTGTTCGGCATACAGACCATGCGCGACACGCTGCGGGGAGTTCTGCCCCACCGGCAGTGCACCCGGCACCGCCTCGGTGGCGAACTCATTGCCGAAACCGCTCTGGTAGCCGCGCGATGACATCGGGTTGTTCATGGTCCTGCTCCGCCGGAGGCGTGGATGGCAAGGGAATACAGCCGGTGGCACCCGCGCGGGCGCGGATGCCACCGTTGAAGCGTAACGCGGGTGGCGGCCGAGTGCCTTACAGCACGCCGCGCTTCATCTGGTCGCGCTCGATGCTTTCGAACAGCGCGGTGAAGTTGCCTTCGCCGAAGCCTTCGTTGCCCTTGCGCTGGATGATCTCGAAGAAGATCGGGCCGATGCAGTTGGTGGTGAAGATCTGCAGCAGTTTGCGCTGTTTGGTCTCCGGGTCGGCATCGATCAGGATCTTGTTCTTCGCCAGCCGGGCCACGTCTTCACCGTGGTTGGGCACGCGCATGTCGATCACATCGAAATACGTGTCCGGCGTGTCCAGGAACTCCACGCCCTGGGCGCGCATCGCTTCCACGGTGTCGTAGATGTTCTCGGTGAAGCAGGCGATGTGCTGGATGCCCTCGCCCTTGTAGGCGTCGAGGTATTCGTTGATCTGGCTCTTCGGATCGGAGGATTCGTTGAGCGGGATGCGCACGATGCCGTCCGGGGCGGTCATCGCCTTGGACACCAGGCCGGTCTTGAGGCCCTTGATGTCGAAGTAGCGGATCTCGCGGAAGTTGAACAGGCGCTCGTAGTAATCCGACCACTGCTGCATGTTGCCGAAATACAGATTGTGGGTCAGGTGATCGATGAAGGTCAGCCCGAAGCCCTTCGGGCGCGGGTCCACGCCGTCGATCGGCGCGTAATCGGTATCGAACATGCTGCCGTTGGCGCCGTAACGGTCCACCAGGTACAGCATGCAGTCGCCGATGCCCTTGATGATCGGGGCGGCGACGGCGCGGGTGTCAGGCTTGAAGTCGATCGGTTCGGCACCGTTGCCCAGGGCCATCTGGTAGACCTCATCGCCCGGCTTCTTGAAGCGGATGGCGAAACCGCAGGCGCACGGACCGTGCTTCTCGGCGAAGTCCGAGGCGAACGAGTCCGGCTCTTCATTGACCAGGAAGTTCACGTCGCCCTGGCGATAGACCGTGATCGCACGCTGCTTGTGGCGCAGCACCGCGGTGAAGCCCATCTTGCGGAAATAGTCGTGCAGTTCCGCGCCACGGCCGGCCGGGGCGGCGAACTCGACGAACTCGAAACCATCGATGCCCATCGGGTTTTCGAAGGTGGTGACCTGCATGCCCGGATCGGGTGCGAAGGACGCGGTGCTCGTTTGGCTGGTCATGCTGTGGCTCCAAAGCAATCCGCATCGGAAAAAACCAGGTGCGGTAGGAAGGCAGACCCGCGAGAATGCGGAGTCCGGAACGTAGGTTATAGTTTCACATGAAACCACCATCAAGGTGCACCGCAGCATGAGCCCGCCCGATCCCAGCAGTCACAGCATCCGCGCATCGCACGCCCTGCTCGATCTGGAGCAGTTCCTGCCCTACCGGCTGAGCGTTCTGTCCAACCGCGTCAGCGGCAACATCGCCAAGCTGTACGGGGACCGTTATGGCCTGGCGATCCCCGAGTGGCGGGTGATCACGGTCCTGGCGCTGTACCCGGGCTCGTCGGCCAGCGAGGTGTCCGATCGCACCGCGATGGACAAGGTCGCGGTCAGCCGCGCCGTGGCCAGACTGCTCGAACGGGGCTTCATCAAGCGTGAAACCCATGGCGATGACCGCCGCCGCTCGGTGCTGGCGCTGTCGGCCGCCGGATTCGAGGTGTACGAGACCATCGCGCCGCTGGTGATCGACATCACCCGCAAGCTGATGTCCGTGCTCAGCGAGGACGAAGAACAGATGCTGGAGACGCTGATCCTGCGCCTGGCCGGGGAAGGCCTGCAGCGGATGGACGAGTAGGCAACGACCGTTGGTCGTTGCCGCTCAGCTCAGGTGCTTGCGCCGCGCATGTACCCACGGTGCGGCCAGCGCGCCGATGGCACCGCCGGCAAATCCCAGCGAGGCGGCCACGGCGGCCGCTTCGATCGCACCCGGCAGGGCCAGCGCGGCGACCACCAGCAGCAGCGATGGCAGGCCGATGAAGGTCGCCATGAAGTAGCGCCAGCGCGGTGACCACGTGCCGACCTGGAGCAGACTGACCGGCATCCAGGTTTCGCCGGAGGCGTCCTGGGCAACCTTCGCGGCCACCTTGCCCAGGTCCGCTTCGACCGGCCCCTTGCCGCCACGCGCGGCAGCCAGCATCGCGGCCACCTCTTCAACCGCCGGGAAGCTGGTCGGCCAGGTCTGCGGGGCGTTGACTCCGTAGGCAGTCAGCAGCGGCAGGCTGATCCAGGGCGCCAGCAACGGACGCACCTTGCGACGGTCCAGCACACACCAGATCTGCGTCACGCCGTGCGCGGTCACGCTGTACAGCGCCAGCTGCGCCGCCGCCGGATACGGCAGCAGGTGCACGCGCGCGGCCATGCTGTCGTAGCCCATCTCACGCAGGAAGCCCGGGCGGGTACGTCCCTCGTGCGCCCAGGCCAGGCCGAGCGCGCCGACCAGATACACCTCGGCCGGATCCTTCGTGCCGGCGGTGGCGCGGTCATCGCTGGCCAGGAAGAACGCCAGCGATTTGGGTTCGGCGACGTCGTGCTGGTCCCAGCGCCCGGCGTCGCCCAGCACATGCTTGAGCGGCAGGCGCGCCGGGGCGGTTTCGTCCTTGCTGGCGTTCTGCAGGAACGGCACCACACTCAGCACGAAGCCCTGCAGGTCCACGCCGCGCAGGCCGCTGCCCTGCCACTCGGCCGGGATCAGGCCGGGCAGGCTGCCCTGGCGTGCCAGCGTGTCCAGCTGCGCCTTCTGCTCCACCAGTTTCTGCACGGCCGCCTTGAGCAGTACGTTGTCGGGCACGGAGACCATCGGCAGGCGGTAGCGGATCACGCCGGGCGCCGGGGGCTGGCCGTCGCCATCGAGCGCATCCGGCGCGGTGTGGTCATCCAGCAGCACGTCGACCGGCGGCAGGCTCACGCCGGCCGGCGCATCAAGGGAAACATCGGTGGTGCTGTCGCTGGTGCCCGGCTGCATGCGTCGATTCCGTCGGTTGTCCGCCACGAACAGCGCGGCATGAGGTCCTTGGGGGTAGCGGCCGGGTGGCGCGGAAATTGAGCGCAAAAAAAAGCCGCGGAATCCGCGGCTTTTTCGATCACGACGCCTTGGGTGGCGCCCATTGCTTCATGAAGGCGAAGAAGCGGCCACGGTCGTAGCCCTTCTTCTGCCCCTTGTCCGCTTCCAGCTCACCGGTGAACTGCGAATGCAGCAGCGTGCCGTCGGCATCGAGCACGAACAGGTGCGGGTAGCCCTTCACTGCCGGGAACTGCGACAGGAACGCCGCGTTCTCGTTCTCTTCGCTGTAGTTGACCTTCATCCATACGTAGTTCGCATCGCGGAAGCGGCGGATCTCCGCATCCCCTTCGATGAAACCGTCCATCAGATGGCACCACGGGCACCACTCGCCGCCCACATCCACGATGATCCGCTTGCCGCCGCGCTGGGCCTCGACCTTGGCCGTGGCCAGATCGGCGACCGGATCGCGGGCCGGATCGAACTGGGCATTGAGCGCCGCGATCGCGGCGATGTCCGCCGCGGCCGGGGTGTTGCCCGAGGCCACCGGTTCGCCGGGATCGGCGACCGGGGCCTTCTGCTCGGAGGTATCCAGCGGCTGCGCAGGCGCCGCGGTAGGCGCCGACGACGGCGAACAGGCGGCCAGCAGGCCGGCCACGATCATCGACATTGCCACGGCTTTCATGCGCATCGCCTTCCTCACTTGACGCCGTGCATCAGCTTGTTGATCAGCGGTGCGACCAGGAACAGGACCACGCCGGAGATGATCAACGCCCAGAAGCCGAACGTGTAGCCCTTCAGCGCCGATTCCACGGTCATGCCGCCTTCGCCGCTGACCACGCCGGCGAAGATGCCCGACATGTTGTTGCCGATGCCGGTGGACAGGAACCAGCCGCCCATGCCGAAGCCGACCAGGCGCACCGGGGCCAGCTTGGTCACCATCGACAGGCCGATCGGCGACAGGCACAGCTCACCGACGGACTGGATCACGTAGACCATGAACAGCGTCCAGAACGGAATCTTGCCGTCCACGACCATGCTCGACAGGGCCACCATCAGCAGCGCGAAGGCCGCACCGTTGAACAGCAGGCCCAGGCCGAACTTGCGCGGGATCGACGGGTTGGCGCGGCCCAGCTTGATCCAGATCCAGGCAATGATCGGGGCCAGCGTGATGATCGCCACCGAGTTGACCGACTGGAACCAGGCGGTCGGGAATTCCCAGCCGCCCAGGTTGCGGTTGACGATGTTGTCGGCCAGGAAGGTGAACGAGCTGCCGGCCTGTTCGAAGAACATCCAGAACATCACGTTGAAGGTGAAGATGATCAGCATCGCGATCACGCGGTCGCGCTGGACCTTGCCTTCGCGGATGCCTTCGACCAGCAGCAGGATCGCCAGCGCGATGAACATCGCGCCCAGGATCCAGGCCAGCGCGGTGGCGCCGGTGGAGAGCAGGAAGAACGCGATCGGGATCGCCACGATCGCACCGATGAACACCATCACGATGCGGCCATAGCCCTCTGCACCGGCCGGCGGGGCGCCGATGCCCTTGAGGCCGGCACGGCCAACGTAGAACCAGGCCAGGCTGATCAGCATGCCGATGCCCGAGGCGATGAAGACCATCTTGTAGGACGGCATCGCCTGGGTGCCGAACACGCGCTCGGCCAGGTACTGGGTCAGCACCGGGGCGATCATCGCGCCGATGTTGATGCCCATGTAGAAGATGGTGAAGCCCGAATCGCGGCGCTCATCCTTCAGGCCGTACAGCTTGCCGACCATGGTGGAGATGTTGGGCTTGAACAGGCCGTTGCCGATGATGATCGTGGCCAGGCCCAGTTCGAAGATTTCCTTGTTGGGCATGGCGACCATGAACAGGCCGGCGGCCATGATCACCGCGCCGGTCAGGATGGAACGCTGGTAGCCCAGCACCCGATCGGCGACGTAGCCACCGAAGATGGCGGCGGCGTACACCAGCGCCAGATAGGCACCGTAGGTCCGGCTGGCGGCAGCCTGGCCGGCCGAATCACCGTCGAAGAACTGCGCGACGATGTACAGCACCAGGGCCCAACGGATGCCGTAGAACGCAAAGCGTTCCCAGAATTCGGTCATGAACAGCATCCACAACGGGCGCGGATGGCCCAGCGTGGTCTTGAACTCCGGCAGCGCCGGATCGGGAACGGATTTCGCGGCGGCGTCTACGCTCATGCGGGATTCCTGGGTTCGGTGGAAGACATGCACGTCCGATGTGCGAAAGCAGCGCGGGAGAATCCCAGACCAACCACGTTCACGTCAAATACACGCTGATGTGGACCGCTGGCAGCATGGTCGCTGAACTTGCATCTGCAACTTCCGGGCAAAACCCGGCAGCGCAGCAACGGCGGGGCCTGCCGCACCGTACGGCGGATGGGGCAGGTAAATATGAATAGGCTTATTGGGGTCGATGCCGGATCAGGCGTCCGGCGGCATCGGGTCGTCGTTGCGGATCGTCGTGCGCACCTGGAACAGCTCCGGGAAGAAGGTCAGTTCCAGCGCCTGGCGCAGGAAGCCGACCCCGCTGGAGCCGCCGGTACCGCGCTTGAAGCCGATCACCCGCATCACGGTGCGCATGTGGCGGAACCGCCACAGCTGGAAGGCCGTCTCCAGATCGACCAGGTCCTCGCACAGCGCGTATTCGCGCCAGAAGCGGTCGGTGTTCTGGTAGATCCGCTCGAACACCGGGTGCAGGGCATCGTCGGCCACGTGCGGCTGCTGCCAATCGCGCCCCTGATAGCCGGCCGGGACCGGATGGCCGAAGCGGGCCAGGTAGCGCAGGAACTCCTCGTACAGGCTGGGGGCATCAAGCACTTCCTGCAGCTGGGCCTGGCCGGCCGGGTCGTGCGAGAACACCTGCAGCATCTGCGCGTTCTTGTTGCCCAGCAGGAACTCGATGTAGCGGTACTGCAGCGACTGGAAGCCCGAGGACGGGCCCAGCACATCGCGGAAGCCCATGTATTCGGAGGGGGTCAGCGTCTCCAGCACCGACCACTGCTCGGTGAGCTGGCGCAGCACCTGCTTGCTGCGCGCCAGCACCTTGCGGCACTGCCAGACCTCGTCGCGCTGCAGGAACCCGATCGCCGCGCGCAGCTCGTGCGCCAGCAGCTTCAGCCACAGCTCCGAAGTCTGGTGCTGGATGATGAACAGCATTTCGTCATGGTGCGGCGGGTTGGACAGCGGCTGTTGGGCCGACAGCAGCTGATCCAGGCGCAGGTAGCCGCCGTAGGTCAGCCGCCCCTCCAGATCGGTGTGGATACCAGCTTCGAGATCGCGTTGGTTCTTGTCGACGGACATGGCAGGGACCGCTTGAGGGGCAGAAAGGGTAGCGCAGTGGCCGGGGGGCCGCGCATCCGGCCGTCCGCGGCTCAGCGCGCCACCAGATCGGCCGAGCCCACGATCCTGACGCCAGGCGTCGGCACCAACACCGCCTCGACCAGCGCGGCGGCGATGGTCTCGGCCGGATTGATCCGCCAGGCGCGCGGCAGGACCGGGCCGAGCACACCCAGCACCACGCTGGCCAGATGCTCGCCGGTGCGCCGCTCGGCACGCTCGCCCCCGATCAGCCCGGGGCGGACCAGGGTCAGGGAGGGGTAGCCCAATCCCCGCAGGTCCTGCTCCAGCCGGCCTTTGACCTGGTTGTAGAAGATCCGCGAGCCCGCATCGGCGCCCATCGCAGAGTTCAACGCGAAGGCATGTGCGCCGCGGGCGCGTGCCCGCTGTGCCACGGCCAGCGGGAAATCATGGTCGACCCGCGCGAACGCTTCCTTGCTGCCGGCCTGTTTGATCGTGGTACCGAGCGCGCAGATCACGGCATCCACCGCCCACCAGTCGGCCTCGACCGGCAGCTGCGCGAAGTCCACCACCGGATTGAGCAGCGCCGCATCCGTGGTGTCCAGCGGGCGGCGGGTCGGAGCGACCACCGCATCGCAGCGCGGGTCGTCCAGCAGTTGCCGCAGCACATGACCACCGACCAGCCCGGTCGCCCCCACCAGCATCACCTTCATCGCACTCTCCTGCCGTCGCCGTGCTTACCATCCTGCCATGCATGACCGGTTCAAGGCCGGGCGCGCTGCGCCGATACTGTTCCCACCTCTCCACCGCTCCGGCCTCCGGCCGTGCCCTGCAAGGATCTGCCGCATGACGGACCCGCACGACGCTCCCCCCAGCCCCGGCACCGCCGTCGGGCGGCTGTTGTCGCGGCGGCAGAGCGTGGGCACGGGGGTGGAGGCCGCCAGCGAGCCGGCGCCCGGCCCCAAGGGGGGCAGCAGCGCGATGCTGCAACGGTTGTTCGCCGGCATCGATGCGCCCGAGCCGCTGCTGGCTGCGTTCGCCAATGGCATGTCCACCCTGCCCGGCGAGCTGGGCGACATGGGCCTGCGCCTGCAGTCGGCGCAGCGCAGCGCGGATTGGGTCAGCTATGGCCGCGCGATGCGCCAGCTGATCGACAAGTACATCCGCACCATCGAACAGGAAACCCCGGATGGCCAGCCCGACAGCCTGCGCCTGCGCGAGCTGCTGCGGCATACCGTCGGGGTGACCGTGGCCAGCCTGCTGCAGAACATGCCGGAACTGCGCGAGGAGCCGGTGCAGCTGGCCGGTGAACTGCGCCACTGGCATCCCGGCCAGCCGCTGCAGCCGATCGAACAACGGCTGCGCGAGCTCTCGCACCAGATCGGCGTGCGCAGCGATGGCTGGCAGGAACAGCAGGAGCTGCTGCTGAGTCTGTTCGATCTGCTGTTGGACAACATCAGCGAACTGCTGGATGACAGCAGCTGGCTGCATGGCCAGGTCCACGCGGTGCGTTCGCTGATCGGCGGCCCGCTGGATCGCGATTCGGTCGAACAGGCGCGCGCCAACCTGCGCGAGGTGATCTACAAGCAGGGGCTGCTCAAGCAGGGCATCGTCGAATCCAAGGCGGCGATGAAGAACGTCATGGGGGGCTTCATCGAGCGCCTGGACGGCATGGCGGTGAGCACGGGCGAATACCACGACCGGATCAGCAGCTACGCGCTGGCCCTGAAGGAAGCGCGCAGCATCGCCGACCTCAACCAGCTGCTGCAGGACGTGCTGCAGGACACCGGCCGCGTGCAGGATCAGGCCCTGCAGGCGCGCGATCACCTGGGCAATGCACGCCGTGAAGTGGAACAGGCCGAACAGCGCATCGCCGAGCTGGAACAGGAGCTGCGCGAGGTCGCCGGGTTGATCCGCACCGATCCGCTGACCGGTGCGCTCAACCGCCGCGGTCTGGACGAGCTGCTGGAGCGCGAACTGGCGCGTGCCGCCCGCCACGGCCATCCGCTGGCGCTGGCCCTGCTGGATCTGGACGATTTCCATCAGACCAATACCCTGCATGGCCACGCCGGTGGCGATGCGGTGCTTCGCCACCTGGTAACCGTCTGCCAGCTGCACCTGCGCAGCAGCGATGCCATCGCCCGGCTCGGCGGCGATGAGTTCGTGCTGATGCTGCCGGAAACACCTGCGGCGGACAGCATGTCCACCCTGCTGCGGCTGCAGCGCTCGTTGGCACAGCGGCCGCTGCCGCTGGACGAACAGCGCGTGCCGGTGCATTTCAGCGCCGGGCTGGCGCAATGGCAGCCCGGCGAGCCGGCCGAGGCGCTGCTGCGGCGCGCCGATGCGTCGCTGTATGCGGCCAAGCGGGTCGGCAAGAACCGCGTACTGGCGGCCGAGCCACCGCGCTGAGCCCGCGCCTGTGATATTCCGCGCACCGGCGCGAATCATCCGGGTATGGACATGACACTGCCCGCTAGCGACATCGATCTGCGCCCGCGCTTCGCCGCGCTGTTGGAACAGCACCGCGGCATCGTGCTGAAGGTGGCGCGCGGCTATTGCCGCCACCCGGAGGATCGGCTCGATCTGGTCCAGGAGATCAGCGTGCAGGCGTGGGCGGCATTCGAGGATTTCGACCCGGCGCGGGCGCGCTTCTCCACCTGGCTATACCGGCTTGCGCTCAACGTGGCGATCTCGCAATGGCGTCGCCAGCAGCATCGCCAGCGCCACCACACGCCGCTGGACGACGCGCTGCCTGCCGCCGACGACCGTGCACCGCCCGAGCAACGCCATGCCCTGCACCAGCTGGAGGTCGCCATCCATGCGCTGCCGCCACTGGACCGTGCCCTGATGCTGCTGCACCTGGACGATCACGACCACCGGCAGATCGCCGAGGTACTGGGCATCAGCGTCGCCAACGTCTCCACCCGCCTGCACCGCCTGCGCCAGCAACTGCGCACGCGCCTGAACCCCACCGACCGAGGCCCGCGCCATGCAACCGGATGAACTCAAGCAGCTGTGGAACAGCGTCGGCAAGCCCACCGATGCGCAGGAGGGCTTCGCGCTGGAGGCGTGGCGCAGCCATCGGCACCGCAGCGTCCAACGCCAGCTGGGCCTGTTCAGCCTGTGGCAGGGGCTGCAGCTGGTGGTCTGGCTGGCCGTGGCGGTGTACTGCGGCAGCCAGTGGTGGCAGCACCCTCCGCTGGCGGTGATGCTCAGTGCGTTGGCGCTGCATGCCTATTGCATCGCGGTGATCATCGCCAGCATCACCCGCCTGCATCGCCGCCGGCAGTTGCAGCCGACGCAGACGGTGCTGGCGCAATCGCAGCAGCTGGCGGCGCTGCGCCGCCATACCGCACTGACCGAGCTGCTGCTTGGCCTGCCGTGGTGCTGGCTATGGTTGGCCGTGCCGGTGCTGTTGGCCTGGCAGGCGTGGGGCGTGGATCTGGGCGCCTTTGCCGCACCGTGGCTGCTGGCCTCGCTGGGCGCGGGGACGCTGGCCATGCTGGCCGCGTGGGTCGTTGCCCGCCGCTGGGCCCAGCGCGCACCGGCCTCACCGTGGCTGCAGCGCGCGATCGACGCGCTGTCCGGCCGCCGGCTGGCCCGCGCCCGCGCCGAGCTGGAGGCCCTGCGCGGCTGGGAGCCGGCCTGATGGGGTCGCCCCTCAGTGCGCGGGCTTGGCCCCGCGCAACTTCTGGAACCCGGTCACCGCTGCCAGGACCACCGCGCCGATCACCACGCCGACGATCACGTTGCCCAGCGCGTTGATCAACCAGCCCCAGCTGCCATCGCCGCCCATCGCCAGGATGGCGTGATGCAGCGGCGCGATGCTGTGCACCAGGATGCCGCCCCCGACCAGGAACATCGCTGCGGTACCGGCCACCGAGAGGAACTTCATCAGCCACGGCGCCGCCACCAGCAGGCCCCGGCCCACCGCAGCCAGCGCCGCGCCCTTGCGCGACAGGTACAGGCCCAGATCGTCGAGTTTGACGATGCCGGCGACCAGGCCGTAGACAAACACCGTCATCGCCAGCGCGATCACCACCAGCGCGCTGACCTGGTTGAGGAACGGCGCGCTGGAAACCACGCCCAGCGACAGCACGATGATCTCCGCCGACAGAATGAAGTCGGTGCGGATCGCGCCCTTCACCTTGTCCTTCTCCCACGCGACCATGTCCACCTTCTCGTCGGCCAGGGCCTTGGCCCGCTCGGCCTTGCGCTGCTCATCCTCATCGCGCGAATGCAGGAAGCGGTGCGCCAGCTTCTCCACGCCCTCGTAGCAGAGGAAGGCGCCACCGATCATCATCAGGGGGGTGATCGCCCACGGCAGCCAGGCGCTGATCGCCAACGCGGCCGGCACCAGGATCGCCTTGTTGACCAGCGAGCCCTTGGCCACTGCCCACACCACCGGCAGCTCACGGTTGGCGCTGACGCCGGTCACCTGCTGGGCGTTCAGCGCGAGGTCGTCGCCCAGCACGCCGGCGGTTTTCTTGGCCGCGACCTTGGTCAGCACCGACACATCGTCCAGCAGGGACGCAATGTCATCGAGCAACGCGAACAGACTGGCACCGGCCATGGTGGATCCAAAGGAGGAAGCGGGAGCGCCGATTCTGACCGATCCGACCCCTGTCGCGGTAGCCGGAGCGGATTCACCAGTCCACCACTGCCGCCCGGCCACACTGCCGGTGATCGTCGCCCCGGAGTCCTGCTTGAACACCACGCCCGTCCTTCCCGGTTCGCCGTCGCTGGTCAAGGGCATGAACCGCCGCAGCCAGATCCTGCGCCTGCTGTTGCGCTACCGTAATTCCGGCGTGTTTTCCGGCATGAACCTGGACGCAGGTGCGGTCCACGATGTGCCACCGGAGGGCAACCCGGAACAGTTCGTCACCGACCTGGAATCGCTGGGGCCGACCTTCGTCAAGCTGGGCCAGATGCTCTCCACCCGCCCGGACATGGTGCCGGTGGAATTCGCCACGGCCCTGGAGCGCATGCAGGAGAACGTCGCGCCGATCCCGGTCGAGCGCGTCGCGGCGATCATCGAAAAGGAACTGGGCGCGTCGGTGTCCAAGCTGTTTGCCAGCTTCGACCCCGTCCCGCTGGGCTGCGCCTCGATCGCCCAGGTGCACCGCGCCGAGCTTCACGATGGCCGCCAGGTCGCGGTCAAGGTGCAGAAGCCGGAGGTCGCCGCCCAGCTGCGCTCGGATCTGGACGTGCTGCGCAGCTTTGCGCTGGCCGCCGACCATCTCACCCAGGTCGGACGCCGCGTGCGCCTGCGCGACTGGCTCAATGAATTCGCCAAGACCCTGATGCAGGAGCTGGACTACCAGGCTGAAGCGGAGAACCTGCAGCGCTTCGGCCAGCACCTCAAGCCGTTCAAACCACTGTGGGTGCCGCAGCCGATCTGGGATTACTGCAGCCACCGCGTGTTGACCATGGAGCTGGCCCAGGGCGTGCGCGTGGACATGATCCCCGACGTGCGGCGCACCGAGCAGCCGATGGCGCCGCTTGCCGCGGCATTGATCCGTGGCTATGTGGACCAGATCTTCGTGCATGGCGAGATCCACGCCGATCCGCATCCCGGCAATCTTCGCGTCACGCCGGCCGGTCGCCTGGCGATCTTCGATCTGGGCATGGTCGCGCACATGCCGCCACGCCTGCGCGAGCGCCTGTTGAAACTGCTGTTCGCGGCAGTGGATGGGCGCGGCGAAGAAGTCGCCGATGAGATCATCGGCATCAGCACGCGGCTGGAATTCTTCGATGAAGAACGTTACCTGCGCGAGACTGGGCAGATCATCGCGCGCTATGCCGCCAACAGCAGCTTCTCCGAAGGCCGGGTCGTTCTTGATCTGGTCCGCATCGCCACCGCCAGCGGCCTGCGCACCCCGCCGGAGCTGAGCCTGCTCGGCAAGGCGCTGTTGAATCTGGAAACCGTGTGTCGGCTGCTGTCGCCGGACCTGGATACCCGGCGCATCGTGGAGAAACAGCTGCAGCACGTGATGCGGGCGCGACTGAAGAAATCCCTGTCCGCCGCCAATCTCGCCAGCGAGGCGATGGAGATGCAGCAGCTGCTGCGCGATGGGCCGCGCAAGATGACCGACATCCTCGCGCTGCTCGCCGAGAACCGCCTGCAGATGAAAGTCACCGGGCTGGAAGAATCCCGCCTGATGGAGAACCTGCAGAAGATCGCCAACCGCGTCTCTGCCGGCATCGTCACCGCCGCACTGATACTCGCTGCGGCGATGATGATGAAGGTCGATACCGGCTGGCATCTGTTCGGCTATCCGGCGATCGCATTCACCTTGATGTTGATCGGCGTGGTCCTCGGATTGGGCATCATCCTCAGTGCGCTGATCTTTGATCGTCGCGCACGCTCCAAGGAAGAACGCGGGCACCGGTAACACGTTCGCACGCACGTCACGCCTTCAGCCGACCCTGAGCACGCGCGATGCAGTGCAGCATCGCGCGCGCTTCTTCACGCGCGTTTTACGTCGCATATCGCAGTGCGAAGCGGGCTGTTCGTTGTCGTTTTCAACAAACATTTCAGTCAGGTTCGTGCAGGCATGATCGAGTCATCGGCTTGTCATGCATGTGTGGTTGGGACAGCCGGTCGGATGGGACATACGTCGTCATGGCGTCCATCACCACCTGTCTCCACTGCCAAAAGTGCTTATGCTCTGGATCCTGCTGCTGTCACTGTTGCTGCTCGCCTGGCTGTTCCTCGCATCTGACAAGTGGGTGTGGTGGAAGGCAAGCCTCATGTCATTGCTGCTGCTGACCCTCAGTGCGTGGTGGTTGATCAACAAGTTGTCCGGTGACGGTCTCAATGCCGCCACGCTGTACCACCTCGGCGCGGACATGGAAGGCGCCGGTGTCGCCGACTTCAAGCACTACATCGCCGGCTTCATCGCGCTGGCCCTGGTCTCGCTTACCCCCTTGCTGCTGGCACGCCTGCGTCGTCGGCCCCGCCCCGCGCATGGCAAGGCGGTGTTTGCCGGCTTCATGGCCATGTGGTTCGTCGCCATCGTGGTGAGCCCGCTGTACAGCGATGGCCAGCGTCTGTACCAGCAGATGCGTCCGGTCGACTACAGCATGGTCAAAGCCGAATACCGCGTGCCCACGCAACCGCTGACCAAGCCACGCAACATCGTGTGGATCTATGGCGAAAGCCTGGAACGCACCTATCTCGATGACAGAACCTTCCCGGACCTGATGCCCAACATCAACCGGCTCGCCGCGCAATCGTTGGACGTGCGCGGGCTGGTCTCGGCCGAAGGCGGTGGCTGGACCATCGCCGGCCTGGTCTCCTCGATGTGTGGTGTACCGCTGACCACCGCCAAGGAAGACGAAAACAGCATGGGCCGCATGGGCAGCTTCCTGCCCGAAGCGGTCTGCCTGGGCGATTACCTCAAGCAGCAGGGCTACACCAATCACTATCTGGGCGGGGCCAACGGCCAGTTCGCCGGCAAAGGCCAGTTCCTGGCCACGCATGGCTTCGATACCGTGGACGACCTGGCCTGGTTCAAGCAGCAGAAGATCACCCGCGCGCATTTTTCCCCGTGGGGCGTGCATGACGATGTGCTGCTGGACAAGGCATACGACCGCTTCGTGCAGCTCTCGCGCAAGGGCGAGCCGTTCATGCTCACCACGCTGACCATGGACACCCATCACCCGGCCGGCCATCTGCCGGTGGCCTGCAAAGGCACCCGCTACCAGAGCGAGCACGGCAACATCGGCATGCTCAATGCGCTCAAGTGCACCGACGGGCTGATCGCCAAGCTGGTCGACCGTATCCAGGCCAGCCCGTACGGCGAAGACACCCTGATCGTGATCGCCTCCGATCACCTGGCCATGCCCAACGATCTCAGCCACATCCTCGCCAAGCAGGACCGCGAGAACCTGCTGCTGTTCCTGGGCAAGGACATCGCCCCGCGCCAGCTGGCCGCACCGGCCGGCTCGACGCTGGATTCGGGCGCCACCCTGCTGAGCCTGATCGATCCGGCCATCGATTCAATCGGCTTCGGCCGCTCGCTGCTGCACCCGGAACGTTCGGACAGTGCCAGCGCCGCGGTGTTCCGCGATAACGGCAAGGACTACCCGCGTTATCTGGCGTTCTCGCGCTCGCTGTGGCTGGGCGACAAGACCCGCCAGCTGCGCATCGATGACGACAACCAGGTGGTGATCGGCCTGCAGCATGTGCAACCGCCGGTGCTGCTGGAGTACGACAAGCATTGGGATCTGAAATCGGTCTACCTGGAGAACACTTCCAAGCAGTTCGATCTTGCCGATCCGTCCAATACGTTGGCCTACGTGGATCGCTGTACCGCGTTCGAGGACGGCTCGGCCGATGGCGACTGGTGCGCGATGCTGGTCAACCAGGACAAGGGCATCAAGCTGTTCCGCGATGACCAGCTGCGCGGGGGCGTGGCGGTGGATGGCCCGCTGGATCCGTTCAACGGCCCGCGCCCGAGCATCCGCCAGGCGCACATGATCACCCAGAAGGGTCGCCGCACCCGGGCCGGCCAGTACATGGTGCAGCTGGTGACCAAGCAGTCACCCGACCGCGGCTTCTGGATCGAAGCGGTCTCCTCGCAGCGCAAGGTGGTGGTCGCCCAGCAGTGGGTACAGCCGGATGCCGAGGGTCGCATCAACCTGAGCTTCGGCCTGGACCACGAGGTCGATGATCTGGAAGTACGGGCGTGGTTGAACCACGCCGAGAAGCTCGCCGTGGATACCTTCGCGCTGGTGCCGTCGCGCCGCGGCAACCGCGGCTGATCCGGCCCTCCCGACCGACATCGGGGGCGGTCCGCCGTTCGTATCGGGTCCGCCGTTCGTGTCGGTAGTGCCGGCCGCTGGCCGGCTCCCGGTTCTCTCTGCATCGTGCAGCTGCCGGCCAGCGGCCGGCACTATCTGGATCAGGGCGCTGCCGGCCAGCGGCCGGCACTACCTGGATCAGGGCGCTGTCGGCCAGCGGCCGGCACTACCTGGATCGCGACCGTACCGGTCAGCGGCCGGTACCTGCCGGCCTTGTTATGCGTCCGGGTCCGGCGTCGCCGCTGGATCCCGCACCAGATGGATATCGGTCGGCGAAGACAACGCGATCCCGGCCGCCGCAAACTTCTGCAGCACCGTGAAGTACAGCTCGCTGCGCGCGCCGTATACCGCACGCGGGCCTGACACGTAGGCAAAGCTGTTGATCGCGATCTGCCCATTGGCGATCGAGTCGATGAACACCGACGGTGCCGGGTCGCTCAGCACGCCCGGGTGATCGGTGTAGGCATCCAGCAGGATCTGCCGCAATGCGGCCACGTCCGTGTTCAACGGCACCGAGAACTGGATCTGGATCCGGCCCTGCGCGTTCCCCATCGTCATGTTGCGGATGGTCTTGGTGATCAGCTCGGAGTTGGGCACGATCAAGGTGGACTTGTCGCCGACCTGGATCTCGGTCGAGCGCACGCTGATCCGCTTGATGTCGCCTTCCTGGTCGCCCAGCTTGACCCAGTCGCCGATCTTGACCGGCCGCTCGGCCAGCAGGATCAGGCCCGAGACGAAGTTCTGGGTGATCGCCTGCAGACCGAAACCGATACCGACCGACAGCGCGCTGACCACCAGCGCCAGCTTCTCCAGGCCGATGCCCAGCGCGGTGACGCCCCACAGCACCGCGGCGATGATGCCGAGATAACGGGTGACGGTGCTGATCGAGTTGCGCGCACCGGCATCCAGCTCGGTCTTGGGCAGATAGGTATCGCTCAGCCAGCGCTGGAAGGTCTGCATCACCGCCCACACCACCAGGAACACCAGCACCGCATACAGCACGCTGCCCGGCCGGAGCGTGGTCTCACCGATCTTCAGGCCGCCGGACAACGAGTCCAGCCCGCCCAGGAAAGCGTTGAGGTTGCCGAATGGCGCGGCCAGCATCAGCACGCCCAGCACGATCACCCCGACCCGCAGCACCGCCGAGAGCAGCACGCCGGCCTGCTCCACCCGCGACTCACTGAGCCCGGTGGTCAACACGATGGTCTGCCCGGCACGGCTGCTGGGCGCGAGCACCCAGGTGGCCAGGTCATCGGCAAACTTGAGCAGCAGCGAGACCGCCATGAACACCACCGCGACCCAGACCAGCTGCTGGGCCACGAACAGCGCGAAGTTGAGATACCCCAGCAGTGTGGCGATCACCGCCGCAGCCACGGCGATGTGGCCGACCAGGCGCGCCAGCACGATCCAGCCACTGCGGCGAGGCGCCCCGCGCACCTTGCCATCGCCACCGGCGCGGGGATCGGCCCGTGCTTCGGCCTCGGCGGCCTCGGCCGCCTGGCGGTTGTGCATGCGCGCCAGCGAGGTCAGGATCGCGATGATCAGCCCCAGGTAGGTCAGCGCCATCAACCCATCGGCGGCCACCGTGGTCACCTCGCTGGTGCGGGCTGCATGGTCGAGGGCAGCCAGCATGATGCTCAGCCAGGTCAGGCCGGCCGCGCCCCACGCGTACTTGCGCAGCCGCAACGCCGCACTGTCATCCAGCGGCAGCAGCCGCCACGACGGGCGCTTGGGTACCAGCAGACAGGCGCTGAGCGCAGCGATGAAAGCCGCCACGAAGGTGGCCATCTCGAACGTCTCGGCCACCTGCTGCAGGCGCGGCGGGATCGCGCCGATCGCATCCAGCGACTCCACCAGCGCCACCGCCGCCAGGCCCGGCAACAGCGTGCCGACCAGCAGCAGCCACACCGCCAGGCCAGAGCGGCGCAGGCGTCCATCGGGTGCACGCTCGGAGGCGGCAAAGCGGCGCCCCAGCGCGCGCAGCCACAGCCGCAACGGGAAGAACATCACCAGTGCGACCGCCAGCCCGATCAAGGGCGCGTTCCAGCCATGCTTGGCAATGGCCTTGCGGGCCGCGTCTTCGCCCAGCCGATAAAGAATGGCCAGGCGGTGCACATCGTCCGGCACATCCTTGGCGAAGCTGCGCCACAGCGCAGGCGACAGCGGTGAGGCGACCTTGCGGCTCAGCTGTTCGCTGAACTGGGTGACCCGCATCTTCTCGATGCGCTCGCCGAGCTGCTTGGCATCCACTGAAAGCAGCTTGGCGCGGGCGATCTGCGCGGTGATGTCGGCCTTCTGCTGGTTCAGCGCCTTGCGCTGCCGGCTCACTTCCGGCGGCTCGACGGTGCCCTCGGCGACCTGGCCAAGCTGCTCAAGCCGCGCATCCACCTGCTGAAGCTGCGGGTCGAGGGCGCTCTGCAGGCCGTCGGCATCGCGCTGGACGGCCAGGGCGCGGTCGGACAGCGCCTTCAGGGTTTCAGTGGTGCCCGCATCCTCCAGCGCATCACTGGTGGCGCGCAGCGCTTTTTCGGCCTGGACCAGTTGTTTGGCCGTATCCGGGGGCGGATCCGTGGCCTGCCCGAGAGCGACCGGCGCGGCGCCAAGCCAGGCGAACAACAGCAGCCACGACAACGACCGCACCACAAACGAAGAATGACGAAGCGACACGCCAGCACCAACGGTTCGCGCGGACCACCGCGCCTGCCCGCGACTATAAACCGGGCCCCGTTCAGAACAGGTATGCGGCCCCTCAGTACTTCAGGCGGAGCTCTTCGACCTGCGGCTGCAGGCGCGCATACCAGTCCTGGAACTCTTCCTCGGTGATCTCTTCGGGCGCGTAGACCGCGATCTCGTCCCAGGCATGATCGGTCGGCAGCGGCTGCCGCGGCCCGGCGCGCAGGGTGTAGGTCACGCCTTCATGGTCGACCACATCATCGGCCGTCTCCCGTTGTTGGCGGGCAACGCCATTTTCGCTCTTGAGCAGAATCAGCTGGTACATCCGCATCTCCATCGCTGTTGAAAGAAGCGCTCATGGCGCCCCGCCCCAGCATAGCGCCGCCCACGCGGCCGGAGCATGACGCATCGACAACGCAGCGTTCTCGACACCGCACTCGCCCCGGCTTCACCCGGCCGTGGCAGCAGCCCCGGCATCGTGGGATCGCATTCCCACCAGCCGTTGCCCATGACCACACAGCCCGACCTGAAAACCGTTCCCGACCTCAAGCTGCCGCGTTACCTGGGCACCTGGTACGAGATCGCCCGCCTGCCGATGAAGCACGAGCCGGAAGGCTGCACGGATGTCTCCGCGCATTACAGCCTGAAAGACAACGGCCATGTCGCCGTGGTCAACCGCTGCCGCATGGGCAACGAGATCGAGGAAGCCGATGGCGAAGCCTGCCCCGTGGACAACGACACCGCGCGGCTGGAGGTCAGCTTCCTGCCCAAAGGCCTGCGTTGGCTGCCCTTCACCAAGGGCGACTACTGGGTGATCCAGATCGCCCCGGATTACAGCGTCTCGCTGGTCGGCAGCCCGGACCGCAAGTTCCTCTGGCTGCTCTCGCGCACCCCCACGCTCGACCGCACCACGCAGGAGCACTACCTGGCCCAGGCGCGGCTGCAGGGCTTTGACCTGACGGAGCTGATCCAGACCCCGCACACCGGCCACCCCACCGCCTGAGGCTGCCATGGATCTGAAGAGCGGATACCCGTTCTGGGCCGTGCGCAACGGCCTGATGCATGCGTTTCCACCGCTGGAAAACGATCTGAACTGCGAGGTGCTGGTGGTCGGCGGCGGCATCAGTGGCGCGCTGATTGCGGACGAGCTGTGCGCGCACGGCCATGATGTGGCGCTGATCGAACAGCGCGACATCGGCTGGGGCAGCACCGCGGCCAGCACTGCGTTGCTGCAGTATGAGATCGACACGCACCTGATCGACCTGGCCCAACGCTACGGCGAGGACGCGGCGGTGCTGGCCTATCAGGCCTGTGCCGAGGCGATCCCGGCCATCTGCAAGGTGGCCGCGCCGTTCCGCGATGTGGACTGCCACCGCATGGCCAGCCTGTACTACGCGAGCAAGCGCGGGCACCAGGCCGTACTGGCCGAAGAGTGCGCACTGCGTGCCAAGCACGGCTTCGATGTGCGCTGGCTGGACAGCGAGGCGGTCCAGGCCGAGTACGGCATCCGCGCACCGGGCGCGATCCTCAGCGCGCTCGCCGCACGCATCGACCCCTACCGGCTCACCTACCGGCTGCTGATGCGGCTGCACACGCGCGGCTGCGGCGTCTACGACCGCACCGTACTCGATACGCTCACCCCGACCCCGCGCGGCGTCACCGCGACCACCCTGGGCGGCGCGCGCATCCGTGCCCGCCACGTGGTGCTGGCCACCGGCTATGCCGGGCAGCGCTGGTTGAAGCCCTCGGTGGCCCGCAACCGCAGCAGCTATGCCTTCATCACCGATCCGATCCACCCGGACCTGCTCGGCCCGCTGCGCGAGACCATGGCCTGGGAATCGGCGCGCCCCTATCTCTACCTGCGCAGTACCGGCGACCACCGGCTGCTGATCGGTGGTGAGGACGATGCCATCGATCTCCCGGCGCGGCGCGACCGGCGGGTGGAGAGCAAGACCGGCAAGCTGCTCAAGAAGACCGCCAAACTGTTCCCGCACCTGCCGCTGCAGCCGGCCTTCTCCTGGGGCGGCACCTTCGCCGAGACCCACGATGGCCTGCCGTTCTTTGGCCCGCACCCGCAATGGGGGCCACGGGTACTGTTCGCGATGGCCTACGGCGGCAACGGGATCACCTACTCGATGATCGGCGCCGGACTGCTGCGGGCGCAGATCGAACGCCGCCGGCATCCACTGTCCACGCTGTTCGGATTTGACCGGTTGGGCTGAGTTCCCCTTGCAACGCACGCCATGACAGGCATCATTCAAACTACGGCTGCTAGCGTCAGCGCTGTCGGCCGTCCCGCCTGTCTGCTCCGGAGCCTCTCATGATCCGCCTGCTTCCCCTGCTGCTGTGCCTGTCCCTGCCCGGTGTGGCGCTGGCCCAGTCTGCCGCAGGCGCCACCGGCCCGCAGTCCTCGACCGGGCTGGACCTGAGCATCCCGGACGCCCCCCTGCAGTACCTGAGCGATCAGTCGCTGCGCGGCGATCCGCCGGGCACGTTCTACGGTGACCGCACTGGCCGGCGTTCCACCGACCGGGCCGCCAACGGCATCGCCCACGTGACCGATGACAAGCTGCGGGTCAACGGCAGCTTCACCACCGGCATCGGCTATTCCGAGAATTACGGCAACAGCCATTACAACGCGGCCGAGCTCAATCTGAGCAAGAACTACACCACGGACGAGGGCAACACCCGCAACGTCAACGTCAACATCCGGGTGAGCGAGGGCAAGGGCCCCGGCTTCTTTGGCCCGTACGGCTACGACGGTTTCGATGGCTACGGCGGCTACGGCCGCGGCCCGGGCTACTGGGATTACCCGGCGCGCTGGTAAGCGCTGCCGCCCCCAGGCACATGCGCGGACGGCCGGGGAAACCCGGCCGTTCGTACATCCAGCGCGCGGTGGCGCGGCCGGATCAGTCCCACCAGCCATCGCGCTTGCTGGCGAGCACGCGGCCGTCGTGGCCACTCATGCGCACTTCCACGCGCTGGTTGCGGGCATTGCGCGCATCCAGGGTCCAGGTGGCGCCGTCGCGCTCGAGCGAGTCGATCTGCGTCAACCCGGCCTTGCCGGCCAGCGCCAGGATCTGCCCGGCGTCCAGCACGGCGCGGCCATCGCGCGGATCGAAGATCTCGCCCTTGGTGTCATCGATGATCACTTCATCGACCGTGCCATCCTTGCGGGTCACGTCTGCTTCCCACACGCCATCGTCGTGCTCCAGCTCATGCACCTGGGTGTAGCCGGCCGCGCTCAGCTTGGCCTGGACCTGGGCAGCCGACAGGTTGGCGGCAAAGGCCGGGGTGGCGAACAGCGCAGCGGCCAAGGCGGTAGCGGCAATCATCGTCTTCATGGGAATCCTTGAGGGGGGCACCGGTCCATTCCGGCACCGCCAGTCTGGGCACCGCGCCTAACCGGACCATGAGGGCGACTGTTAGATACTGTTTAGACAGCCCGGGTATACCGGTGCCCTGCCCTTCGCCTGCGTGCCCGCATGTCTGCCCTGTCCCTGATCCTGCCCCTGCTGCTGACCCTCGCCCCGCAGGACCCGATGCGGGTCCTCGACGGTGGCAGCCATCAGCAGGACAGCGTTCGCCAGGCGGTGCGGCAGGGCCGGTTCGTGCCGCTGGAGCAGGTCGTCGCCGACGCGCTGCGTCGCTACCCCGGCAAGCTGATCGAGGTGGAACTGGATGACGGAAAGTACGAGATCGAGATCCTTGGCCCGGAGGGCGTGGTGATGGAGTTGGATTACGATGCCGCCACCGGCCGCCTGCTGAAGATGGAAAAAGACTGATGCGCGTGCTGCTCGCCGAAGATGACGCCCTGCTCGCCAGCCGGTTGCAGACGCTGCTGGAAGAGGCCGGCTACGTGGTCATCCACAGTGCGGAGGGGCGGGATGCGGAGTACCAGGGCCAGATCGAGGACATCGCCGCGGCCGTGGTCGATCTGGGCCTGCCGGGCCTGGACGGGCTGAGCGTGATCGAACGCTGGCGCCAGGCCGGGCGCGACTTCCCGGTGCTGGTGCTGACCGCCCGCGCCCGCTGGCACGACAAACTGGCCGGCTTCGATGCCGGCGCCGACGACTACCTGACCAAGCCGTTCCAGCCAGAAGAGCTGCTGTTGCGCCTGCGCGCGCTGATCCGCCGCAGCGCCGGCCACGCGCATCCGCGCCTGCAGTGCGGCCCACTGGTGCTGGACGTCAACGCCGGCCGCTTCGAGCTGGACGGCGCGCCGCTGGCACTCAGCGCGCAGGAGCACCGCATCCTCAGCTACTTCATGCATCACCCGGACACGGTCTTGAGCCGTTCCCGGCTGGGCGAGAACGTCTACGAGGACGGCTTCGATCCAGACTCCAACACGCTGGACGTGCTGATCGGCCGCATCCGCCGCAAGCTCGGCAGCGAGCTGATCCATACGCATCGCGGCCAAGGCTTCCGCCTGTCGGCAACGCCATGACCACCGGCTCGCTGCGCACCCGCCTGCTGGTGGCCGGTGGCCTGGGCCTGGTGCTGGTGTCGGCCTTGGCGACCTGGTGGCTGGGCGCGATGTTCGAGCGTTCAGCGCGGACCGCGATGGATGAGCGCCTGGGCAACGATCTGATCGCGGTACTGGCACTGGCCGAAAGCGATGCCAACGGCCAGCTGCAGTGGCGCGACACGCTGGCTGACGAGCGCTACCGCCGCGTGTTCTCCGGCGACTACTGGCAGGTGCTGGACCTGCAAGGGCGCCCGCTTGGGCAGTCGCGCTCGCTGTGGGATGACGCGCTGGCCGCACCGACCGCGCTGCAGCCGGGGCCGGCCAAGGCCTTCGATGCTCCCGGTCCGCTGCAGCAATCCCTGCGTGTGCTGGCCCAGCAGGTCACCCTGCCCCGCGCCGCCGCGCCGGTGATCGTGATGGCCGCCACCGACCGCAGCCCGCTGGATGCCCAGGTCGCCAGCTTCCGGCAGCGCACCGCGCTTGCCTTGGCCGTGCTGATCGCGCTGTGGTTCGGCGTGCTGGTCACCCAGGTGCATTACGGCCTGCGGCCGCTGGCCGAACTGGGCCGCATTGCCGGGCAGGTCCGCAACGGCGAGAACGTACGCTTTCCGCAGCAGGGCCTGGTGAAGGAAGTCGCGCCACTGGCCGGCCAGCTCAACGCGCTGCTCAATCATCACCAGCGCATGGTGGTGCGCGCACGCCGCAGCGCCGAAGACCTCGCGCATGCGCTGAAGACGCCGCTGACCGTGCTCACCACCGAGGCCGAGGGCGACGGCAGCGACTGGCGGCAGACCCTGCGCAGCGAGACCGCGCGCATGCAGGCCAGCATCGATCGTTACCTCGCTGCAGGCCTGGGCGCGGACAGCCAGCAGCGCACGCCGGTGGCACCGGTGGTGAGCGCACTGTGCGGGCTGATGCAGCGCGTGCATGCCGCGCGCGGGCTGCGTTTTGCGTGCGACAGCCACACCGCGGGTGTGTTCGCTGGTGCGCGCGAGGATCTGGAAGAGATGCTGGGCAACCTGCTCGACAATGCGGGCAAGTGGGCCGCGCAGGCAGTGCGCGTGGACGTGGACGTGGCACGGGAGGGTACGCAGCTGCGCATCACCGTGGCCGATGATGGTCCGGGACTCCCGCCAGAGCAGCTGGAGCGTGTGCTGGAACGCGGCGTGCGGCTGGATGAGCGTGCTTCGGGGAGCGGGCTGGGATTGTCGATCGTGGCGGACATCGCCGAGAGTTACGGCGGGGCGCTGGTGCTGGCCAATGGCGCGCCGGGGTTGCGGGCGACGTTGACGTTGCCGGCCGGCTGACCAGCCACCGGGTAGAGCCGACCGTTGGTCGGCTGCTTTTCGCGAGCACCCGAACGCGCCCAGGTTTGCGCCAGCCCCCCACCGGACGGGGGAAACCGGAGAAAAAG